>CAZTGJ010000164.1:0-7611 GCA_964613025.1 uncultured Thermoplasmata archaeon
AATAAGCTTTACTCAGAAAATCCATTGAATTTCCTTATAGGGGTACAAAAAAATCGGAGATATGGAATCGTTCGAGAAGCGGGGAACAGACTACTACAACACTGCCCCCCTCACCCCCTGCCCCAAGATCATACGCTGGTCCCTACCAAAGGTGTTCCTGCTCCAATTGATCATGTGGTCCCCGGTAATTGTTTTAATCATCAATTATTTACTTTAATGAAAGATAAATTCAGAGCCCATCCTTAATACCTCAACTCAATATCGTATCCGTGTTAATCCGCTCAACCTGTGGAATCCGTGTCCTCGTCGTCGTCTCCGCAGCCTCCGCGTACTAACGTTGTCAGCGAATATCTGTCATCAATCCAGTTTCACGATCTCCCACTTTGTACTCCCCACACCCGCCTTCGCACACCGCTCAAGATAGAAATCCGCATTCCGCTTGGTGATCCTGTGGAACAACCCCTTCCCGCTAACATGACCGTCAGCCGCTGAATCCGGGCACAACTCTGCATTCTCGATCATATCAATGGTTGCTATATCGATGGCCAGGGGATCATCTCCGAGGAGGATACCCTGGTCATTTATGATGGGGACATCCGAATGCTGGTGGCAGTCACAGTGAGGCATCACCTCAAGGATGAAGTTGAGGTAGTGGACCTTCCCCTCCCCAAAGGTTTTCAGCACGGCATTTGCTGCATCCCCCATCCCGTGATGGAACCGCTTCTCACTGGTCTCCAGCAGGAGAGCATGCTGAGGGCATACCCTGGTGCACCGTCCGCATTTCTGACATTCGCTGTGATCAATGACGATGGTCTGCTCGTACATGGAGATGGCTCCGTGGTCACAGGCCTTCACACACTCCTGGCAGAGGATGCACTCATCGCTGATCCATTCCACCTGCTCGTTCTCCAGTGCATGGATCCGTGCACGGTTCTTTCCCTCGCCCCTGACGCTTCCCGAAACACAGCCCATGGCAAGGTTCTTGAGGGCACCTCCGAAGCCTGCTCCGATGTGTCCCTTGGCATGGGAGACAACGATCATGGTTTTTGCATCGTAGATCTCTGAGGCGATCCCGATCCCACCGAGATCTCCAGCTTCGACAAGCACCCCGTTATTCCCGAATAGACCATCGGCCATGATAACCGGGCAGCCAAGGGTTGCTTCGTTTATCCCATTCTGGGAGGCAGCCTCCAGGTATTCAATCCCGGGAATTCGAGTAGTATCCGTAACAAATGGCAATCCCCCAGCACGCTTCACAGCCTCCACGATCTTCTTCATGAAGATAGGACGGATGATCCTATGACCGCCCCGGGAGCCGAAGTGGGTCTTTATTGCTACATACTCTCCCTTCTCGATGAATCGTGTGAAATCGTACTCCTCGAGCATCCGTTCGAGTTTTGCAGGCAGTGAGATTTCGTAGGATGCAAAATTCCCCATGGACCGTGCATTTATAAAATAGAGCTTGGGTACGGATGATCCTCTTGTCAGGTCGGACATGCCCATCGATTCCCGACGTGGGATTTATGGTTTTTCCAGTCACATCGGAGGGGAATGGTCAAAGTAATTCTCGCAAATTATAATAGTCCGCTGGGATTTCCTGACATGAATGGTACCCGATGAATCAGATCCCGACCTGCCCCTCACACGAAGGAAAGAAGATGAATTCGTGGATCTTCTGGACTTCAGCCATCTCGAGATTGATGAGCGGAGAACACTGCGGAACCGTGCTGTAATGCCAGGTGAGAAGGGGGAAGCGGAGGGAAAAGAGGAAGGGGAAAGCGAGGATGATTCAGGCAGCGATCACGTTCCGGGAACGGGAGTGGGGGGTAAGGGAAGAGGGAAGAGAGAGGGAAGAGGGGAGAGAGAGAGCAGGGGTGGGAGGGATACCGACACATCACGAGATTATGGGGATCCATTTCGCGTAGTGGAGCGAGAGGTCAGAGAGTTCGAGATCAGGTTTGGTTCCCGCTATCTCCAGATCCTCGGGGTCTTTGTCATCAGTATCGCATTTTCCATACTTGGGTACTACCCTACCGATTCCGTACCGCTCTGGGGACAGGTTGCCTTCATGTTCCTCGGAGCTGCAATCCTCGTGCTAGCCGGGGAGATACTTATCGAGAGGAAGGAGATGGAGTTCTATGCCCTGGGACTCATCTTTGCCGGGATCAAGCTTACCTATTCATCGTTCTGGAGCCTCTATTACAATTTCGAACTCATCGATGAAACATATTTCACCGGTGCATTGGTCCTCACCCTGGCACTCCACTATACCGCTTCGTTACGCTACAGATCAGCGGTGCTCAATGCGTCCTTTGTATTCCTCTCCTGGTTGCCCCTTGTTCTCCTCAAAGGGATCTATCCCCATGACAGTATCATCCTTTTCCTGTTCTTCATGATCCTTGCAGTGGATTATTTCCAGGCCAACCAGAGGAAGGAGCCAACAGCACTTATGATGGTTCCGGCCACGGCAGCGGTCTATCTGTACCTCAATGCTGTTGAAAGGACGGTGTATGACTTCTCGTTTGATCTTGCTCCTGATGAACTGGTCCTTGTACCCCTGATCATCGGGTTCATTGTCCTGTCCCTTTTCTTCCTCAGCCGCAACTATCAATCCAGAACCCTGCTCAGCGAGTATCTGAATGAATATCCGGGCACCACCTTCGCTCATCTGACCTCGCTCTTCCTCATCCTGGTGGTGCTGGTGTGCTTCCCCTTCGTTTCCCCTTCGGTTGAGCTATTCCTACTAACTCTGACATTTTCAGGTCTCATACTGGTGCATCTCCATGAACGAGGGGAGGAACTGGTACTTCTCATCATCCCCATTATATCTGCCCTTCTGCTTTCCCTGGCACCATTGGCTGCTCTTCAGTCGAACCAGGGGTTGCTCCTTCCCACTTCCCTCTGCCTCCTCGTTATTTCTCAATTGATTGCGAATCGGGTTTCGGAAAAACCTCCTATCACCGAACTCCACCGACAGATCGTTCAAGGAAATCATATAGCACTCGCCCTCATCGTACTAGTTGTATGGATAGCAGACCCGGAGATGATGGAATTCCTTCCAGCTTCATTCCTGACGATCGGTATTTTTACCCAGCTCATGTTGAGCTACAACTACATTCAGGATGAACATATCGTTGCCGGAGAACTTCTGCTCCTGATCGGGGCCGGAGGGTATGGATGGGCAAGTGGGGACAATGCGGGATACTCTGGAATGTGGATCGTTCTGTTCCTGATTTTCTCCGGCATTGTCCTGTACAGAAAGAGCGGGGACCTTGCTCCCAGACTGCTCCTCATCCTCGGGATTGACCTCCTTATAACATCCGGTCTTTGTGGAGAGTACATCCTTCTTCTGGCACTGATGCAGATCGGAGGGCTCTTTGTCCTGTCCCAAATGTACACTGGAAAATATTTCCTTTACAAACTTCTGATTCCGGTGAACGACATTACCATTGGCTTGAAGAAACATAGGATCCTGGATCTCTTCAACATCTCACTTCTTCTTGCCCTTGCCATCTCAGTTACATCTATCACCGTCTCGGGAATAGCCTGGGTCGCCTTTCCGTTCACAGCCGCTCTATATCTCCATGGGTCATTTGTACGGCACCGTGGAAAACTGGTCCTTCCCGCCCTCCTTCTCTGTTCAGGGATCTTCCTGATCTACCTTGAAAACCTGCTCCTTCTCGTGTATCTGACCATGTTCCCGGTGGTATTCTTGCTCATCACGGGGCAATCGGATAACAGGAAGATCGACCACTATCTGCAGATGATCCTCTTCATCACCGTGGGCCTATCAGTGAGTGTGGAGAACCTGGAAGGGGCCTGGATCTATCATATCTTCGAATTTGATCGGGTCTTCAGACTTGGGCTTGTCTATCTGTTCTATCTGGGTGCTCTGGCCAGCTTCCTTCTCTTTGCAAAACGGTACTCCTCCCTCCTCTTCACTGGTCTCGTGGCCTTCGGAGAGCTCGCTGCGCTCCTCATGTTCACCTTCGAATACCAGTACAGCATTCCCCTTTACTTCGGGATCATGTTCCTGCTCATGGCATATCTCGGACCGGTTCTTTCACGTTTTACACCGGAGGCTCATCTTCGGACATGGGAACGGGATAGGGGTCTCCTTCTAGGAGTATCGGCTCTGTTCCATTTCTTCCCCATTATCATCTTCAACTACCGCAATGACCTTCCCGAATTCGAATCCTGGATATACGGTATCATCGGATTATCCATCCTCCTGACCTCGGACATATTGAGGAATGGGCTTTACCTTCAGCGGTGGAAGGGAGTTTCGGATTCTATCTTCCCTGGGATCACCCTCACCGAACTGTTCGCACTTCTTGCTCCTGTACTTCTTTGCCTGAATTATTCCCGGGAATATTCCATCTGGCTCTTTCTCATCGTCTTCGTCGCCCTGATCGCATTTCTGCTTTTCAGGGAATCCCCCTCCCGCATCCAGCTCGTATCGTTGTACGGTCTCATATTCTTCATCCCCTTCAACTTCCTGCTCTTTGTCGGTAGGATACATGATCCAGTGTTCCACGGTATCTCGGATTTCGTTCCCCTGGGGCTGGTGCTCATGTTCCTGGACCCATATCTTCTGAAAGATCAAATCACCAGCAGTGATAGGATTGGAAGTGGTGGTGGAATGGAAAGTAATGGTGGGGTGCAAAAGATAATTCCTAAGAACCCTGAATATACCTGGACCTTCGCCCTTGCCATCCTGCTCCTGGGGACCTACGGCAGTTCCCACTTCGCAATGTTCATGATCCCCATCCTCATGTTCTTCTTCTGTTTTGGGAAAAAGGATGTCCTGGTAACCCCGGCAGCGTATGTTGTACTCATGGTGACATTCTACCTCTATGCATCACTTGTCCGGGGAGATGATTCCCTGGCAATGAACGGTCTCCTCGTCTTCTCCCTTGCTCCGATCTACATTGCACTGATCAATGAATATTTTTACAAGGTCCGGGTCATGACCTTTTCCTTTGCAACCCTGTCCCTGATGCTCATGGCAGGTGTCCCATGGTTCGCAGCCGGCAGCGGAGTCTTCCAGGGAGAGGTTATCACCAGTGTGGTCTGGACGATCTTCGGAGGTACCGCCTTCTCATTCGGCTTCTATCTCGATCGTCGTTACCTCAGATATTTCGGGATCGCGCTTCTGATCCTGAGCATCCTGGCGACAGCATACAACACGATCGTGCTTGGGGAGGAGGCGGTTGCCTATTCTCTCTTCGTGCTTGGATTCATTGCTATTCTGGCATCCTATTTCTATTATCTGAGAGACCCAAAGCGAACGTGAGTGAAAACATCCCAGTTGTCAAAAGATACGCTCAATGAGCATAAATAGGAGAAGTTGCAATCTTCAATCCATTGATGATGATACAATGGATCGGTCAGCGCTTCGGATAGAAAAAGTAGCAGTTCTCGTCGTTCTTGTTTCCCTTGGTGCGGGTATCCTTCTCATTGCCCTTTCAGAAGATGTTGAAGGAAGGACGCTGATCGTTGATAAAGAAGGAGGACCGAATTTTAAGAAGATCCAGGATGCCATCGATAGTTCCCAGGAAGGGGATACAATCCTTGTGAAGGCCGGAAGATACGATGAGAAGATTACGATTGACAAGAGTATCGAACTGCGGGGAGAGGGGAGGGGGAATACAACGATCAAAGGGAACAAAGAGGGAAATGTGGTTACTATCACAGCGAACAACACGGTCATATCCGGTTTCACGATAAAGAATGGTGGGAATGATCATTCCAAGGAGTTCGGGTCCGGGATACGGATAGATGCAACGGGCTGTTACATTCACAACACGACGTGCAAGGAAAGTGGGAACGGAATGGCCATGGGCTACTTTGGTTTAACAGATGAACCCATGGATTTCAGCGCGATCATTGAGAATAACAGTTTTATTGAAAATGAACGGATGGGGATCTATCTGCGATATGCAAGTGGGAATATTATCAGGAACAACATATGCAATGACAATTCCAAAGCGATCCTCCTTTCACAGAAGTTCAGGAACAACACGATCATCGGCAACATATGCAAAAATAACCGACATCGTGGAATATCCCTTGAAGCGTACGCCCTCTTTCACGACAGATCACATGACAACAATACGATATCAGACAATATTGTCACCGATACGACCTATGGCCCGGGAATCCTTGTGCAGAGCAGCAATTACAATGTGATATCGAACAATACCTGCCTCAGAAATGATATACTGCCGAAGGGTCCGGAGTATTGTGGAATTACACTTACAGGATCCAGCAATAATATCATTTCCGGAAATAATTGCTCAGAAAATGATGATGGGATCTCGATCGGGAGTTACTGTTACAACAACATTATCTCGGATAACGTTTGCTCGGAAAATTCCGGTACGGGAATACAAGTTTCATATTATGCGAATACGATACGGAACAACCGATGCTTTGGAAATGAGGTAGGGATCTCCCTATCCGATCGATACAAAGGGTATGCAGTTACCTGTGAGGTAACCGGAAATGAGGTCTTCGGGAACGTGATCGGGATTTTCATCAATTCAAAATCTCGAACGACATGCAGAAACAACACCCTGGAAGGCAATTCTTTTCTCATTGACGCAACTGAATTCGAAGTATGGGATCTGGTCGATATTGATTCCACGAACACGGTGAATGGAAAACCGGTTGCTTTCATCAAAGATATAGATCGGCTTGATTGTCCGGATGATCCGGGACAGATCATTTTGTTCAATGTCAGCGGAGGGACGATCAAAGGTTTGTCCTTTTCCAAAAACACAATAGGTATTCAGTGCGCATTTTCCAGAGATATAGTGTTCTCGGATGTCTCACTAAGGGAAATGGGATCTGGGATAGAACTCTACGAATCATCCAACATAACACTAATTAATAGCTCGTTTTCCATGTGTGACATGGGAATATATTCCGATGATTGTGACAATATCACTCTCGAAGGAAATGACTTTTATTTCAACAGATGTGGAGCCAAGTTCTCAGGAAAAAGCAATGCAACGATCAGAGCGAATATCTTCAGCAATAATTCTGAAAATGGAATTGAGCTGCGTCTCGTGTCTGATGCTCTTCTCTCAGAGAATGAGTTCTCCAATAATTCTGAAGCAGGATTACGACTTTCAAGAGTCGCAGAAATCACAGTCGAAAACAATACATTCACCAATAACAAATATGGGATCTACCTCTACTTTTTTTCACGTTCTGATAAAGAAGAGGCAGATCTGACGATTACCGACTCGAACATTTTTTCAGGAAATAAAGTGAATATCAAGGAAAAATATCCGTCGTGGGGGATCGATGATTTCTTTGATCAACTTGTAAAGGTCGCGTGTATCCTGATGGTGTCGATCATCATTGTGATCTGTGTGTGGTATGTACGGCATAGCAGAAATGGCTGTAGGAAAATAGGGAATGACCGAGAGAAACATATGATCGACGGGGAGCAGAAACCGGCAAAATGGGATGGAAAAAAGAGGGAGCTGGAGAAGGAACAATCGTGATACATTACTGCCGAGGGGGGGGGCGGGGGAAGAACAGACTAGTAGGTTGTAGGAGCACTGCAAGACTATAAAATGTGGACACTGGGGCGATATG
>CAZTGJ010000165.1:0-7545 GCA_964613025.1 uncultured Thermoplasmata archaeon
ATTCCAGAACCTGGAACCAGTAGGATGATACCTCATTACCAGTTCCCTACTCTACCAACATCAGTTGCTAAGACAGATATTAAGAGGGTGGTATTTGATGCTCGGATGGACTATATTACGCTGGGATGATGGGGGATGGGAGAGGCCTGTGGAAAGGGGGCCGGTGGGTGGGTGGGAGGCGACGGAATTGAGTGACAACTTGTTGTCGCTCTGGTTGAATACGTGAGAGGCATGGAATGCCGAACGGTGAATGAACATGAAATGTTCATTAAGAAAGTAGTCGATGAAGAATGAAATGAGATGACGGCGCGGGCGATGATACAAGGTGGGATCGGTGGGGGATTGATAAGATAATACAGAGTCGATTACGGGATTCGAAGGACCATTTTTCCCTCATTGCAGCCCCATGGTACCTCTCCTTGCTTTGCACCCCTTCTTTTCATTCATGGACATGCAGTCTACATGCAACCCTTCTGCCGCCCTTAAGAATTTCGCTCCTCATCCCCTCCCCACTGCATGAAAAAGAAAACTATTAATACCATCGTCATCACAGTTTTTCAATCACAACATTTGCCAATCTTGGCAACCGTGAGGAGTAGATATGAACAAACACCTGCATCTGACACAAGACCGGTCGATCTCACAGTCTCTATCCGGAATCCTCTTGATAGGCGTCTTCATCCTGCTGATGTCGTCAACGGTCTTTATGGGCATAGAGAAAGAGCGAACAGATAGTGAAAACCCCAATAATGAAAACTATCAATATTACCCGTCACCATTGATCCCTGGATATCCATACTCAGGCCCAGGGACCTATCATGAGTACACCAGCAAGGAAGACATCGCTCGCGAATGGGAGAATTATTCCCATGTCCAGACAACTGATGACTGGGCTCTTGATACCGCAAGACCGGAATCAGAAGGCTTATACACCACTACTCGCTT
Source organism: uncultured Thermoplasmata archaeon (assembly GCA_964613025.1). Lineage (GTDB taxonomy): Archaea > Thermoplasmatota > DAOVMN01 > DAOVMN01 > DAOVMN01 > CAZTGJ01. The sequence continues at coordinate 946 of CAZTGJ010000165.1, forward strand.
AAGTTCCGGTGGGATAGGAGCCACTCCAAATGGCGGCGTTTATCCATATACCTCTTATAGTACGAACTCCGGCAGCAAGTTGGGATTCTCCACAGGAGGTGCTAAGGATATCAACAATTTCCGGGAGAACATCAGGAACAATTATCTCCCCCTTCCCACCGATGTAACGTATGAGGGTCTTTTCTATGACTATTACTTTGATACCGGTATGGAGGAACCCACGAGCGAACTGTTTTATCCTTCGTATAGCTGCGGCATAACCAGGGATCCCTTCTCCTCGGAAGAGGAATACTATATGTCCGTGGGGCTGAAGTCAGGGATGAGACAGGAGGATTTCCAGAGAAAGGACCTGAATGTCGTGGTGGTCCTGGATATCTCGGGATCCATGGGATCGTCCTTCAGCCAGTACTACTATGACCAGTTCGGAAACAACCAGGCCTTGAACCCGGATGATATGAACAAAACTAAGATGGAGGTTGCCACGGAATCTGTGGTCACCATGCTGGATCACCTCTACCCTACAGACCGGTTTGGTCTGGTCCTTTTTAACAACGATGGCTATCTGGCTCGTCCACTCAATTATCTGTACGAAACAGAATTAGATACTCTGAAAGCCCACATCCTGAACATCACGGATTTCGGGGGAACCCATATGTCGGCAGGTATGCACCTTGGCACAACCCTGTTCGAAAACTACACGGGTGTGGACCAGTCAGAGTACGAGAACCGGATCATATTCCTTACCGATGCTCAGCCCAATATCGGGGTTACCAACAAGGACGGACTGTACGGGATGGTGGAGAGGAATGCCGAGAATAAAACCTACACCACCTTCATCGGCATCGGAGTCGACTTCAATACCGAACTCACGGAACACATCACCAAGGTCAGGGGAGCAAACTATTACTCAGTCCATTCTCCGGACCAGTTTATAGAGCGCATGGACGAGGGATTCGATTACATGGTGACCCCTCTGATATTTGGATTGAATCTCGTGCTCACTGCACCAGGTTATGAGATCGAGGTCGTGTATGGTTCCCCGGAAGCCGATCAGGCAACAGGTGAGATCATGCGGGTGAACACGCTATTCCCCTCCAGAACCGTAGATGGTCAGACTAAGGGTGGATTGGTGCTTCTGAAGCTCAGTAAAACTGCTCCTGTCTCTGAGATGGTTCTTGCTGTGACATATGAGAACAGGCAGGGAATAGTCAGCTCCCACGAGAAGACCTTTTCCATGTCAGATAATTCACCGGAATACTTCGAGAATTCAGGGATACGAAAGGGTGTTCTCCTTTCACGATATGCGGATCTCCTCAAGAACTGGCTGGTTGATGAACGGGAGGCTCAGAAGGAGGATAAAGATGTAATTCCCTCCGTCACCGAAGACAATGGGATCGTTGTTCCCTCCCCAACCCACATGCTCAATGAGTGGGAAAGACAGTCGATGCCTCTCCGTGTGTCAGAGGAGTACCGTTCTCTCTTTGAGGATTTCGCCGAATATTTCCAGAAGGAAATGGAGGCCATCGGGGACGATACACTCAGCACTGAGTATGATGTTCTGACCTATTTGATCAATTATCAGTCGACCTAAGTCTCTGGCAGATACGATCTTGTCCACTCAGATCCGATTCTGATTTGGGGCTTCAGCTCCCCCCCCTTCCCCCCAGGAGCGTTTCGTCGTCGCAGTCGTAGTAATACAGCACAAAATCTTGATAACGTTGTGGAGGTGGTGGGGTGGGTGGGAGGCGACGGAATTGAATGGAATGAGATGACGGTGCGGGCGATAATTAATTGTGGATAATGGTGACGTTCGATCATATGTCGCCGAACATCAGTTTCTTGAATAGCTCATCCTGATCTTCATCCAGGGAAAGTATGAACTCTTCAAGCTCACCCTTCTGCCCAGAACCGAACTTTCCGGTGGCGATCAACTTATCGAGCACTTCTTCAAGGGTCTCCTTCTTATGTTTGAACTTCACCTTTGAGGGAACAAGCTGTTCGATCCCCTCCTCGTCAATACGCTTCGCAAGCTCCTGCCTGAGAAGGAACTTCTGCACCTTCCCCCGGCTGCTGATCGGAAGTTCATCCACTATGAATACGAATCTGGCCACCTTGGCGCTGGCCATCTTGCCATAGCAGAGGTCCACCACCTCCTGACCCGGGATCTCCATTCCGGGTTCCGGAACGATCACTGCGGCCACGACCTCACCGAGGTCGTGATCCGGAACACCCACCACTGCCACCTGCTGGATCTTCGGACTTGAAATCAGGTACTCCTCGATCTCCCTGGGGAAGACATTGAATCCGCCCACGATGACCATATCCTTCTTCCTGCCCACGATACTGCAGTATCCCTCCGGGTTCATCACTGCAAGATCCCCGGTGTAAAGCCACCCCTCCCCGTCAATGGTATCAGCGGTATGTTCATCCATCTCGTAGTATCCTTTCATGACATTGTATCCCCTGCAGGCCAGCTCCCCGGTCTCCCCCGGTGCCACTTCCTTCCTGTCTTCGTCAACGATCTTCACGTCCACATTCGGCAGGGGTCTGCCCACCGATTCCACTCTCTGTGCTACGGTGTCCTCGAATCGTGTCAGGGTGACGACACAGCATTCGGTCAGACCGTATGCAATGCAAATATTGCACTTCATGACATTCATCACCCCTTCCATGGTGTCCACCGGGCAGGGGGCGCCGGCCATGATCCCGGTTCGAAGGGAGGATATGTCATAGTTCCGCATTTTAAGGACATCAAGCTCTCTGATGAACATGGTGGGAACTCCATGGCACACCGTTACTTTTTCCTGTTCAATGGTCTTCAGGACGATCTCGGGATCGAATCCCTCCAGTACAACCATTCCGGCTCCGTGAACAACGCTCAGCCCGACGCCCAGCACACAACCGAAGATGTGGGAGAAGGGCACGGGAAACAGGAAACGGTCCCGGTGCGTGATCTGCATGATGGATGCGGCATCCTTGACATTGGCCACCACGTTCCCGTGACTGAGCATTGCACCTTTCGGCTTCCCGGTTGTTCCGCTGGTATAGATGATCAATACCACGTCATCGACATCATTCTGGAATCTGCGGTCCCGGTACCTGGGTTCATCCCTCCAGTCATGTCCAAGCTCCAGCAACGAAACATAGGACTGGATCCCTTCAATGCGGTATTTCTGTAGAGCATCGATCCAATCCGAACTTCCTGCCTCTTTTCCCATGTCATTATTTCTAGCTTTGTCTGTATCGCGTTCATGGACAACAATGACGTGACGGAGCAGGGGAAGACCCGGTTTGATCTTGCTTAGAACCCGAAGGAAATCGATCTTTCCGAATCCGGTAGAGGTGATCACAGCCACCGAGTCCGAATGCTTCAGAATATATTCGGTCTCCGATGCCTTGTACCAGGTATCCACAGGAACGAGCACAGCTCCGATCCGTGCGGCGGCGAACTGGATGGCCACCCATTCTGGATTGTTCTGCATCCAGACCGAGATCTTTTCCCCGGATTGGATCCCCAGCTTCACCAATCCTCCGGCGATCCGGTTCACCTCCTCATTGAGTTCGCCATAGGTGATCCTCCGTTCTTCTTTGTTCAGGAAGCAGATAGCTTCTTTGTCCGGAAATGCAATCGCAGCTCGTGAAAGTGTTTCTCCAAGGGTCAACATACGAATATCCCACCTCAAATCATGAAGTAAGGCGGAACGGTGCAGGGGGATTAAATGCTTTTCGAATCCGGAGCATCATAGAGGGGGCTTTTCAGGATGTCATATGCCTTCAGGGCGGCAAAGAAAATGAAGATCATGGAGAACCTGAACACCATTTCATGACTGAATCCGTAGAAGAGCAGGATCGCGCCAATCAGGGCACCCATAACATAACCCACCCCCATGGCAAACTGGACAGAGGATAGTCCACGAGCCCGTTCACCTCGTGAGGTGTAATCGCTGACAAAGAGCTGATACCCTATGTACAGGAATGGCCATACCGGAAATGCATAGATCGCCAGGATCACAGTGTTGTCATCTGTTGTGATGATGGAGAGGTTGAAGATACCCCAGAGAAAGATGTAGGAGATGACGGCATAGGAAAACACCTTCTTTGCAGTAAATCGATCACAGAGCCAGCCCGCCGCGAATCTATTGATGGGGAGGAAGATGATCACTCCGAAGATAGCGAAAACAAATCCGATTATCGTCACCGAAACTCCGCGATCCTCCAAAAAGTTCACCGTGAAGGGGTTGATCATGCCGGAGCCGATAGAAACAAGCAGAGTTGCAAAGAAGATCATGGTGATCTGCCGGCGTTTCCTGAAACCGAAAAGGTAGCGGTCGATGTAGGCACTGTTTATTGACAGGAGCCTGGTTATCCATTGTGGAAGGGCCTTCATCTGGGAATACAGTACCCCCATCCCCTCCCCCAGCACCTCGAAAAAGGTTTGATCCTTCTCTTCTTCCCATCCCCCTCCTTCCTCCCAATCCACATCTTCCCCTTCATTTCCTCCTTCCTCCCACTCCCCTTTTTTTCTCTCCCAGCTCCGCCCCCCTTCCCACTCCATTCCCCCTACTCCTTTCTTTGCCCCCACACCCACATCCCGCACCCCCAGCAGGAAAAAGAACGAACAAAGCATGGCAGCGGCAGAGAGGAAGAAGCAAAATCCCATTCCAACATTCTCGTAAAGGAAACCGCTCAGTAGCGCACCACTTGCCCACCCCACTATGGATACGGATGCCATCAATCCCACGGCAAATCCCCTGATCGTTTTTGGGAAGTATTCGGTGATCAGGACGACAATGAGAATGTCGGAGCCGTAGATCGTTGCCATGAAGAACATGAAGAGAATGATGTACAGCGGAATGATCTCAAGGAATGCCACCAGGGACTGAATGAACCCGACAATCGTTCCGAACAGCACAATGATGACCAGGAGTCCTTTCCTTTGTTTCTTTTCATCGGATACCCGGGACAGCATCAGCACCAGGATAATAGAGACCGTCTGGTACAGAGCATAGTTGATACCAACGAGAAAGTTGCCGATGTTCTCGGTAGGACTTTTTTCCTGAATGAACTCCGGGCTGAGGAAAAGGATCTGGAAGGCGAAACCATGGAAGATCAAAACCAACACGAGCCGCTTGTAATCCTCGTAATACCGGCTCCCCTGACGAAGCTCCTCCAATCGTTCAAAAAAACGTTCCAATGGTCCCGTGGGTTTCTGCTCAGATTCATTGGCCATTCCCCTCTTCACCCCATCAGGGATACAAATACCTTTTGGTCGCTGTCAACTATTCAGGTTTGACTGCTTCAATGGCAATGGAATGGGGGATTCTCAGACAGCCTTTGAGGACTGGCAGCCTGCTCATTCCGTTCGGTGTGGGTTTTGGTTCCAGTATTCTTGAAATCAGGAACCCGGCATCGTGAAGTGCTTTGGAGTATTCGGTTAGCGTTCTGTGGTAAGCGATGGTAGTGAAGGGTTTGGCAAGCCGCTCCATCTTCCACGGAATGATCTCTTCCTCGTTGGTGTCGAAATATCGATCGACTTTGTAATAGAGGGCTTTGTCTGTATCGTGGTCCTTTCCCACTGCACCCTCCCCCCCTTTCTCTGACTCACTGCACAATCCGTCATCAGCACCTCCCTTAAATTCCCACCCTCCTACGAACTCCCCGTCTCCCTCCCGAACACGAATTTCAAAGCAGGGGTGTGGCATGTTGAACACGAAACGTCCCTTTGGTTTCAGTATTCTTCCCACCTCAACAATCGCTCTGCAATAATCCTTGATGTCCATGAGCGCCATGAAGCAGGTAACTATGTCGAAAGAACTGTCCTCGAACGTAGCTAATTTCGATGCATCCGCAACATGGTAGTCGATCCCCTGGCTCTCCTTTCCCTCCATTTCCACAGCACAGCGGATTAGCTCATCCGAGATGTCCACTCCTACAACAGAAGCACCCATCTCGGCCATGATCCTGCTATTGTATCCTTCGCCGCAGGCTATGTCGAGTATCTTCTTCCCCTGAATATTTCCAAGGAGCTCGAACATGGAAGGATTGCTCATCTCGTCCCTGACGATGTCCTTCCCGCTCCGTACGAATTCAACCCATGAGCTTGCAGCCTGATTCCATGTCTCTTTGACGTCCTTCGTACCCATGAACTTACGCACCGCACTCTGGAGTGAAAATCTTTGCCCCCAGTTTGTTTATGATTGGATTGTCGGATAGGTCCTCTCGCGGGGACGCGGAACTCTCGGATACGACGAGGGACACAGATTACGCTGATTCGGCGGATTACGCGGATGACAGAAAGGGGGGATTAGATGTGCGGTTGGAATACTCGTACAGAGAGGACAGTGGAACGCAGAGGACATGAGGAGGGGGGAGCCATGGAGAATGTAGAGGGGAGAGGGTGGGTGGGGGACAATGGAATGAAATGATTTCACGAGGATTTTAACGGTAGAATATTCAGAATAATTCTCACATTCTGCTCCTAGTACTCTTCTTTGTGATCCTACAACAATAGATAGTATGGATCTCATATTTTATATTAAGGTCCGGTAAAATGACCTTATGCAATGGATGGGAAATTGAAAGCCAGTAATAGGGAACTAT
>CAZTGJ010000166.1:0-7445 GCA_964613025.1 uncultured Thermoplasmata archaeon
ATGGGATGAATTTTTAATGACCCATTATGCGGTATAACTTAGGACACTACCTATTTACTTTTGAAATAAATCATATTTGCTCAACGCATTATTGTTATCGTTTTCGTGAATTGAATGAATAACACGAGAAAATCGACACATGGAGCACCCGAAGGCTTCCTGTTAAAGATTTCGGGATGTGATATATATGAATTAATGCATTATCATGATGGGCTTTAACATGCATGTAAAGCGGGATTTCCAGAAGGTTCTTATACAAATGCTCCATAAAACATATATACAAAAGTTTTTAAATGAAATCAAAAAACCAATCATGAGTGATATCCATGAATAAGAATCTCTCGAAAATGTTTACCTTTTTAGTAACAGGTCTAATGGTCCTTGCAATACCGGCTCTCTTCTCTGTGATCGCCGATGAGGGAGGAACCAGCGGTACGAAGATGGGAGCGGAAGCAGGAGGAAGCGGAGAGTTCAATTGGAACGACCTCCACGGCTTTGTCATCTGGGAAGCTGATGAGAAGATCGAAGATGAATTCAATGTGACCATCTGTGAAAATGTGAAGGAAGATGACAAGGGCATCAATCCATCCGGTCATATCTTCGGAGAGCTCACCGGAATAATATGGGATGACGATCCTGAGCCGAAGATCACCATCTCGAATCAGGATTTCGAGGATTACAGGTCACCAGAAGATGACAATAATCTTACGGTATATGCTCTGGGAGAATATTACGATGCCGACAACCCGGACGAGAACGAGCGGGAACGCTGGGCTTACAAGACCGTAACAATTCAAAAACCCAACAATCCGCCCACTCCCGTTGCCAGGGTCGCAGAGGAAGGGAACTGGACATGGATCAATCTTACCCTGGAATCCGATGTGACCTTCATTGTATCGAGTGGAGATGATATCACTCTCTGGTTCGATGCCTCCCCGTCCTGGGATGAGGATCACGAGTTGGTCACCGGTTGGGCATGGGAGCTCAACGAGGACGGTAAGTTCGGAGGTGCCGGCGAAACACAAGAGAATGTATCAAAGGTCTTTTCCGTAGGGAAATCATACAAGGATCTCGGTTTGAAGGTCTTCGACGAGAGAGGAAAGGAATCCGCCACATCGGTAGATTTCACCATCAGGGTAAAAAGCCCTGAGAGAAAACCGGATCTGACCGTTGGTGAGATCGATTATCAGAATAATAATGCCAATAAGGCGAACTATGAAGTTGGAGATACTATCATTGTCCAGCCTAAGATAAGGAACGAAGGAGAGAATGACACCACCAGTGGTTTCATGGTTCTTCTGGAATACTCGACAGATAACGGACAAACCTATTCCGAACTTGTCGAGCTTGAGATAACCGATCCCATTCCCTCAAGCAATTTCGAACTTCTGACCTACAACTGGGTAACAACTGGATTTGCCGAGGGTCAGTACAAGATCAGGGTTACGGCGGACATCAACGATGCAGTGGATGAGGATTTCGAGGACAACAATCAGAACACTACCAATCTCATCTCACTTGAAGAGAATGTGGAAGATGGAGACCCAATCCTATCAATTGATTCGGTTGTGGCCGACAAGATCGAGGTCTATGTCAACGAACCGCTCAACATAACGGTCACCGTGAAGAACGATGGTACCGGTGATGGTACGTACGTGGACATCTACTATTACATCGCTGGAGAATACCAGTATTACCTGCCTTTGGACGTCGTACCCTGGGGGGAAAATGCGACCAAGGTATTCCAGTTCTCGGGAGATGCCAAGGGGGTATATACCCTTGCATTCCAGGCCCAGGACAATGGTATCAATGTTGGGGAACAGGTTCCGATCACGGTAACGGTGATAAAAGAGAATGATGATCCCGGTCAGGTAGATGATCCATCAGGAGGCGATGGGGGAAGCGACACTGGGTTCCTACCTGGATTCGAGGTCATCACACTCCTGGGAGCTGTGGCAACCGGCATGGTACTGTACTCATTTAAAAGAAGGCCCTGAGGCCTTCTTTTTTCTCGTATTTACACGTCATGTTAATCCCTAACATACAAGTAAAGGATAAATTCCAATATGTTTAAAACAGAATCAAAAAGACAGATGCACATTCAAAAAAGCACACATGGAATGATTTATATGAACGGACATAAGAAAATCCTCGCAATCATAGCACTTGCAGGCCTCTTGATCATGGCAGCTCCCGGCGCTCTCTTTACCGTGCAGGGTGACGAAGGGGGCAGTGACGGAGATATCAAGATTTATGGAGAAGCCGGCGGAAGCGGTGAAAAACCCTGGAACATGATCTCCGGCCTTGTTCTCGAAGAAGCTGGGACAAAAAGTGACGAACCTTTCAATGTCACGGTCTGTGAGGGTGTCAAATGGAATGCCGGGGAATCAAAATACACTCCCTGGGGGTATATCTACGGTGACTTAGAGGATATCGTATGGACCGATGATCCCGAACCTTCTTTCACCATATCCCAATCAGATTTTGATGCCCATAAAGAGGATGCAGTGAACCTGACTGTCTATATCCTCGGAGAGTACTGGCGGGAGGGACCTGGTGAGGATGAGCTCAGGCAGGCCTACAAGGATGTCAAGGTCCAGAGACCAAATCACGCTCCGAAGGCTGTAGCCATGATCACCAATTCAGATGAGAATGATAACGGGATGTGGGACAACTGGACCACCATCTCGAACAATGATCATGGGGAAGTGGTCTATTACATCGATTCTGAGGGACTCAGTATTAAATTCTACCTCAATGCCTCAGCATCCACCGATGAGGACGGCGACGACATCACCGATGTCCGGTGGGACCTGGACGGTGACGGTCAGTTCGGCGCCGAAAGTAGTGAACGGAAGATGAACACGACGCGTTATCTGGGAGAGGGGGACCACACACTGGGCCTCATCGTAGGTGACGGAAACAAATACTCCGAGCCTGTTCTTGATATCAAGATCGTGGTCAGACAACCGATCCGTTATCCGGATCTCACCATTCAGAACGTAGATGTAACGAACACGAACCTTCATACCGAGATTAAGAAAGGGGATCTCTGCAAGGTCATGGCCCATGTGAAGAACCTGGGTGATAACGAGACCTCTACAGAACCATTCGATGTATACTTCGAATACTGGTTCAGGGATACAAGCCCCGACGAACCATTTTGGGAAGAGCTTGGGGTGGTCACCATCTCCGAAACCATCAGCGTGAACGGACTGAAGCTTGTGGAAACTCCGTGGGATACCGGAATCGGTAAATTCTTCCCTGGTGTGTACTCGTTCAGAGCCACTGTCGATTACAACGATGATATGAAAGAACTCAGAGAACAGAACAATGTCTTCCCAGCCGAAGGGGAGGAAATGAGTGCCGAGAATATCACCCTTGAAGAGGATGACGAACCTGGCGATCCCGACATTTCCATCGTGGAGGTCACCCAGTCCAAGACCGATGCCTGGGTGAACGAACCCGTCTGGATCAACATCACACTGAAAAATGAAGGAACCGGTGATGCCCGGTTCGTGGATATCTACTATTATGTCGATAACTCGTACCAACATTATAGGACCATCGATAATCTTCCTGATGACGGAAGCGAGGTGACCACGGCATTTGTCTTCAGCGGAGACGTGAACAATACATCAGGATTCAAGATCAAGCTGGAGGTACGTGACGACGGTGTAGTGGTAGAGACCAGTGATACACTCACCGTGTATGTTGAAGGGGACCCTGGCGGAACGGGAGGAACGGGAACCAATGATCCACCTGAGGATGAGGAAGGCGGATTGAACGAGAATGTTCCCATCATCATTGTTGCCGTTGTGGTCATCGGCGGCCTGGGCGGCGCCGGATTCTTCTTCATGAGGAAGAAGGACGAGGACGTCTGGTAAGAACATTTATATAACCCAACAAAGGTAGAGGTCCGATGGTCTGGAAAAGACGCGGGCTTCCCTTTCTTTCTCTATTTCTTATCTTTCTTATTCTGTTTCTTGTTCTCGTTGGAGGACAGGCATCGGCAGGAGCCGTGACATTTTCAAGAAGCAGGATCAGTACTCAGACCGGTGAGGAGGAGACGGAATTCGTCTTCAGCGTAATGATAATGACGTCAGAGGGAGAACCGAAAGCACCGGTTGAAGTGGTGGTGGAGAAAAAGAGTCATACCATGAAGGAGATCGATCCCCAGGACTCCAATTTTTCCGATGGGAAAGAGTTTTCCTATATGGGGAAGTTCTCGGAAGGTCCAAAATTCTACTACTTCAGATGTGGCAACCAAACCACCAGGGCCAGTACCTTCGAGGTGAAGGAAACAATACTTTTTGAGCAATATCATCCTGATCTGGCTTTGGCCATGGGGATCTACATCATTCCCATAGCGTATTTCCTGGTGCTTATTCAAAGAATGCGCAGGAACTTCATGACCGCATCGGATTCCCTGAACCGAGTGCTTTCCAGACTGGAAAATAATAACATGGAGGGAAAAACTGATCCCGAAAATGAAAAGGAGGAGAATACCGAGGGGCCGGCTACTCAGGAGGAGAGTTTATGACCGAACGGATCCGGCGATGGGGGAATGGGGGCGGAAGCGGGAAACTCCTCTTACCGGGGGGAGAAGAGCATGTGCATTCGAGATTTTCTCTCATGGTCCCGGTATTACTCATACTCCTGGGGTTAGCCGGATCGGCTTTCATTACAGCAGCCAGTGTCCGGAATGGAAACGATGACCTGGCGGACGCGGAAGGTGAGGACGAAATCGAAGTGAGCCTCTCACGGGAGGGGTTACGTCCGGGAAGCGGGACCGGTGGGACGACCTTCCTGTTCACGGTCACGGTGACTTCTGCAGGGAAACCGGATGAAACCTCCCAATCAATCGAAGTGATCATCAATCAACGAGCCCACCGAATGAAAGAGATCGATCCCGAGGATAGGACCTATCAGGATGGAAAAGATTTCTATTATCGGGATAAGCTGGAGACGGGAGGAGTTGTATACTTCTTCAGGTGCGGAAACGTCACCACGACTTCACGAAGCCTGAGCGTTGCGGAAACCAGAGCACCAAATTACCATTATGATGTTGCTGTGATCATGTCCCTTTTCGTGATCCCGGTGATCATCGGAGTGTGGATTTTCAGGAAGATAGAACGGTATTCACAGGAAATGACCATGGCACTTATTGCCATTGCGCAGAATCCTGGAAATGATATGAAGAGGAAATAGCCCTGTTTCCGCTCCAGAATTGGATCAATCAATTAGTTCGACGAAAACTATTTATAAAAACATCATAGAGTTAGGAACATGAAGAGGACGTTACCTTTGGTAATGTTGGTCTGCTTAATCCTACTTTTTATTCCACTGACCACAGGAAGCTGGAATGAGGTTACACGGTTGACCTATTCGGGGTCTGCAGAACAGCATACAATCCTAGCAGACAATGATGATAATGTCCATATTATTTTTCAGGAGAACCTTGGCGGAAGGACCGTTCTGAAGTACCAGAAACTCGATGACCGGGGAGAGGTTCTCGTCTCCACCCGGACCGTGATATCGGCAAGTGGCGATTCGGTACTGCCAGCGGCTGAACTGGATCAGGATGGGATCCATCTCATCTGGTGGGACAGCCGATCAGGGAATTTCGGATTGTACTTCACCCTGCTGAACCTGAATGGAACCCAGGTAATGACGGAACGCTCACTTGACACCGAACTAGCTGATGACAGAACCCCATCGGAAGCAGCAAGAACCGACATTGATCTGTTTGGGAATCTCTACATCGTGTGGTCCCAGCAGGGATATAATACCGAAGGAATGACCGAAGATGAAGAGATAACCCCTTCCATCTATTTCATGAAGATCGACGAAAAAGGAGACACCCTTGTACCCATGGTCAGGATAAGTTCGGGATACGGTAATGCGATAAATCCTGATATCGAACTTGATAGATTCAGGAGAGCCCATATCGTATGGAGCGAGGACCTCACCGGAAATTACGAGGTCTACTATTCCGAGTTCCACGATTACGATCAGGGGTCCACAGGTAATCCCGAGACCAATATCATCAGGCTTACGGATACTCCCATGGAATCCGTCATGTCCACCCTTCTCTATCTTGACGGGAACTTGTTCATCGCCTGGTCGGACGGGGATGATGACGGTGATATCTATCGGCTTCATCTGGGGCTGATTACCGATTCCGGCCTCAGTATGGATCTTGTGGTAGCGGACCGTGGGAATGCGTTCTATCCCCAGATGGATTATTACGGGTCCAGCATCTACATTACCTGGCAGGATGACAGGCACTCGTTGACCGGCTCAAGTGGCAGGGATGCATACGATAACATGAGGGATAACATCACCGGTTACTATTCGCATGCCTGGAGACACATTAACGGAAAGCAGGTCCTTGATGCACGGGATGACCTCACTAACTGGGAGATATATCTCGGAGTCGTGGACATTACGGGTACGATCATTGAAAATCAAACCCGGATCACCTCAATAGCACGGGCATCGCTAACCCCCAGGATCGCAACCAGCGGGAACGGTGCAATAAAATTGGTCTGGGTGGATGCCTCACAATCTTCAGGGGATCTCTTTTACGTGGATAACAATGAGGAGGAACTGGAGGAAAGCGTTTCCCTCATAAACAGTAAGGAAGGAAGTCTCATGGTGGTGGGCGGGATCGGACTTCTTTGCCTCATCTATGTATTTTCAGGACAGGGGAGAAGATTTGCCCTCTACAAGTTCCTGCTGATGCCCTTATATTCAACGATCTCAAAGGACAAGATCATGGAAAACGCGAACCGTCGTCATATCGTTGCCCTGATCGATTCCAACCATGGGATCACCTTCACCGCCCTGATGGATGAACTGGGACTCAAGAATGGTGCGCTGGCCTATCACCTCTATACTCTTGAACGCCGACGCTACATCAAATCAGTGAAAGACGGGAAATTCAGGAGATTCTACCCGCGCGGCGCTCAGGTGACCGGCCTTTCTTCACTGGAAGAACGGATCATATCGGTGATCAGAACGAATCCCTCCATCAGTCAGCGGGAGATCGCGAATCTCATTGAATCAACTCCGCAGACCGTGAACTACAATATCAAGAAGCTCATCCAGCGTGGCGAGGTGTATCTCAAGAAAGAGGGAAAGCATACCCGGTGCAATCTTACCAGTACGATTTTATAATTTTTTTCCTTCAGGCGTCCCCGTACACTTGAACCCTATCCCCGTGTTTATGCAAGATAGCGTGAGCAATGTGCGTCACCCTGTGGCTTGACCCCTCCTCTTCCTCCCCCCCCCCTCCGGGATCGTTTCGTAGTCGTCATAGTCGTAATCGTAGTCCCCGCAGAAGTTGTCGTCGGGGTGTGTGCCGTTTTGGAATTCAGACAGTAACTGTTGAAGGTGGAGAGGTGGGGGTAGATGCCGGAGATGCAGAGGTGGTTTGCAGG
>CAZTGJ010000167.1:0-7415 GCA_964613025.1 uncultured Thermoplasmata archaeon
TTCAAGTCAATGAGCCGGAAGGCTCAAATTGCACCCGAAGGGTGCTTTTTTTTGCGATCATTATACCGGATCATTGTTGACCAAATTCTACATTTTTTAATGTCCCGGTCTGGTTCTATGATGAGTCCGTTCCTGATACCCCCCGCCACCTCCCCCCTGTTTCGATTTCCGTTTCGTAGTTTTGCGATTATTTTAGTTGAATGGGCTTTTGGTAGAAGCGGCGATGGTGGGGGTGGGTGGGAGAGACTGAAATACGAAGTACTGAAGGCTGGGTTAATGAAGATATGGATAGGGGGTGGGGGGGGAAGAGGAGGGGAGCGGGAATGTCAAATACATCCGTCTATCCTACTGAGTTCCGTCCAATCAACGTCGCTTCAGAGGTAAGTTGTGCTTACTCCATTTCATGACAGGATGCGGAAGCCGCAGCTTCAGCAATTTCCCTCTTGAAGATGACCTTCTTTGGACATTTATCGATGGATGCCTGAGCCAATCTGATGTTTTCGGTATCGAAGACCGGAAGATCCTTGGCATCGTTCCATGTCACCTCACCATGTTCCGCGGCCTTCACACACAAACGGCAGTGGATACACCCGATCTTGCAGCGATCCCGCCCAGGTATATTCATCTTGGACAGATAGTTGCAGGCAAGGTACTGGGGCATCTCTGCAGGAACCATCTCGATGAGGTTATGGGGGCACTCCTTTACACAGAGTTTGCACCCGATGCATTTGTTCCAATCGACCACGGTGATCTGTTTTTCCTCATCAATGGAAATTGCACCCACAGGGCACACGGCTGCGCAATCACCAAGGCCGATGCATCCGTACGGGCATTTCTTGTAACCTGCGGAGAGCAGAGCTGCTGCCTTGCAGGTGGTCACACCCTCGTAATCGAAGAGGATCTCAGAGTCTCCCTGACAGTGGATCACAGCAACCTTTCTCTCGCTTCCCGAGAGATCGACCCCCAGATGATCCCCCAGTGCTATCAGTCCCTCTTTATCGCTGGTCAGCACTGAACAGGGAAAATCGCTCAGGATCTTTACATCGTTCGCAACCTCCCCGGCATAGGCAAAGCATCCGGGTTTTCCGCAGGCGCCGCAGTTCATTCCGGGAAGGTATTGTGCAACCTCCTCGGTCTTCTTCAGCAGCTTATCCTCCTCCGGCAGGAACCTGTTGGCCAGAAATATTGCAATTCCACATCCCAGACCCACCAGGGTCAGGAAGAAAATAATGATTATCGTTTGTCCGTCCATTTAAACCATCCCACCGAATGCAAGGAAACAAATTCCCAGAAGCATTGCAACCAGGAATGCGGTCGGTAATCCTTTGAAGGATTTAGGCGAATCCGCCAGCTCCAGTCGTTCACGTATCCCGGACATTATTGCCAGAACGAGCATGAATCCCATCCCTGCGCCAAGAGCGCTCACGATCGTTTCAAGGAACGAGAATCCCTCCTGGGTGTTGATCAGCGTAACACCGAGGACCGCGCAGTTGGTTGTGATCAGGGGCAGATAGATCCCAAGGGCATTGTACAGTTGAACATTGGTTCTCCTGATGGCCAGTTCGATGATCTGCACCAGGGAAGCGATGACAAGGATGTACATCACGGTCGTGATGTATTCCACCTCGAAGGGCTCGAGCAGAAGATTGGTGATGATCCATGTCACCATGGATGCAATGGTCATGACGAAAACAACTGCTACTCCCATGCTGAGAGCACTGGAGAGCTTCTTGGATACTCCAAGGAAGGGGCACAGTCCCAGGAACCGAGCAAGGATGAAGTTATTGATCAGAGCCATGCTTATGAATATTGTAATGTAATTATTCATTCTTAATCACCCCCAGATATCGCAAGGTCGCAAGTAAACAACCGATAACGAAAAATGCTCCCATGGGGAGGATGAAGATCGACATGGGATTGTCAACCAGCCCGGGAACCTCGAATATCTCCTTGTCGAAGACCACAAGGCTTCCCGTTCCAAGCACCTGTCTGAAGAATGAAATAATCGTGATGGATATTCCGAATCCCATACCCATGCCGAAGGCATCTGCAGTGGAGTGGAGCGGAGAATTCTTTGATGCGAATGCTTCGGCCCGTCCCAGCACGATACAGTTCACCACGATCAACGGTATGAATATTCCCAGGTTCTTGCTCAGATCAGGTAAGAACGCCTGCATTGAAAGATCGACAATGGTCACCAGGGTGGCGATGATCACGATGAATACCGCGATCCTGACCCTGGCGGGAGTGAAATTCCGGATCATGGATACAATGATGTTTGCACATATCAGAACGAACAGAACAGCAGCGGTCATCCCGAAAGCATTGTCGATGGATGTGCTGACAGCCAGTGTCGGACACAGACCAAGGGCGAGAACCAACACGGGATTTGATTTGATGATCCCCTTACTGAAGTCCTCATAGAGTGTTCCCATGGATCACACCCCCCCGTTCTTTTCTGCAAGTAATTCCTTCACCTTCGCTCCGATCTCCTTCTGAATTGCGTCAACAACAGCTGAAGAACTTATGGTGGCTCCGGATATTGCATTGATCTCTCCTCCGTCGTCTGTCAGCATGACATCATTGACGTTCAACCCATTGAACTCTTCGAGGAATGATTCTTCTGTTATCTTCGCCCCGAGGCCCGGGGTTTCCGTGTTGGAGATAATGGAGATTCCCCGGAGGATAATGTCATCATCGGCAAGAGTGGTGTTCTCGATCGCAACCAGGATCTTGATGGGACCGCCGTATCCGCCTGCTTCGATCTCAAACGCATATCCGACTATCGAACCATTGGAATAGATCGTATAATCTTTATCATCTGCGGTATAGTTCTCAAGCTCCGGGAACTGCTCCTTCAGGAGCTCTTTGACCTTTTCCTTTTCTGCATCTTCGATTGGGCCCTCGGTCATACTGTTAATGATGCTCAGGGCGATGACTGATATACAGACCACGATGGTAAGAACCAGGATGGGAATGATCTCCTCTTCAAAATACTTCTTGTCCATGTTCATTGCAATCAACTCCTCTCCTTGTCATTGGGTTCGTCTTTCGTTTTATCTAAGGCCTCCCCCGTCCCATCGGGCGGTCCTGCCGCTTCCACCCCCCCCTCACCGGGTGTATCATTCGTTTCCGGTGTCGTATCGTCGTTGTTCGTGCCAGCTTCATTTTTATTAGGTATATCTTTGCCAGCGTCATCCTTTGCTTCTGCCTCTTCCTTTGCTTTCTCATCTTTGGCAGCATCATCTTTTATTTCTGCCCCTTCCTTTGGTTTCTCTTCTTTCTTTTCGGCTGGCTTGTCCTTTGGGGCATCAGCGTCCTTTGCCTCCTCTTCCGGTTTCTCGGGAGGGACATACCCATAGGGTGTGGGTCTGACATATCTGTCGATGAGTGGGGTCATGGCGTTCATGAGAAGGATCGAGAATGCGACACCTTCGGGCATGGAAGCATACAGGCGTATCAATACGACCAGTATACCAGCACCTGCGGCGAAGATGAACTGCCCCTTGTCGGTGAGCGGTGCTGTCACATAATCCGTAGCCATGAAGAAGGCTCCCAGAAACAGACCGCCTGCAAGGATATGGAAGATGGGATCCTCACCCGGAATGATCCAGGTCAGGAGGAATACGGTGCCGATGTAGACCGTTGGGATCCTCCACTTGATGACACCGGAAAAGAGAAGGATGAGCCCTCCGATGAGTATCAGGAGCGCGGATGTCTCCCCGATACTTCCTCCCACATCCCCGAACAGGAGATCCATGTAGAGTTCACTGTCGGATCCTGTTTGGATGAACTTTTCACTGAGGGGTGTGGCGGTGGTAGAGGAATCGATCTTCGCAATATCTGCTACCGGGGATATCCATTTGGTCATGGTCCCTGCAAAGGTTACGGAAAGGAATGCTCGTGCGGCAAGGGCGGGATTGAAGATATTGTATCCCAGACCCCCGAAGGCCTCTTTCACGATCGCGATGGCAAAGGCCGCACCGATGACCACCATCCACAGTGGGACCCGGGGAGGCATCACCAGGGCGAGAAGCATGCCGGTGACGACTGCACTGCCGTCCATGACGAACTCCCTCTTTCTTAGATACTTTGAAACATATTCAGTAAGGACTGCCGTTACCACGGAAACGAGAACCACGAATAATGTGTACACCCCGAAATAATACACTCCCGCAGCGGTGGGAAGGAGCAGGGCGGCACAGACCAGGAACATGATATCCTGCGTCGTTCTCTTGGCAAACAGGTGGGGGGCGGGGGATACCAGCAGTTTCTTCTGTTCGGCCTCTTTGTTCGCACTCATTTTTTCGCCCCCTTCTTGATCTTCATAAGTTCAGCTTTTCCAACCTTGATGTAATGTACGATGGGGATCTTCGCAGGACAGCCATATGCACAGGATCCGCACTCCACACAGTTCTCGATCCAGTAATCTTCGAGCTCCTCATACATCCTGTTCTTGACATAGGAGACGTACATGGTGGGAACCAGTCTCATGGGACAGTTTTCAACACAGGTTCCGCAGCGGATGCAGTTGCTCTCTGGCTCCACCGTACTTTTCTTGAAGAGTATGGAATTGGTACCTTTCTGTGTGGTGGTATCAAGGGAGGTCTGGGATATTCCCATCATGGGTCCCCCGAAGATCAACTCGTCTGCCTCGGGCTGTGCTCCTCCACAGAAATCGATGAGCTCACTTGCTGGTGTGCCGAATCGTGCCATCAGGTTCTTTGGACTGTTCACAAGCCCGGATACCGTAACCACCCGTTCAATGAGTGGTATTCCCTCGTAGATTGCATCATGCATTGCCTTGAGCGTACTGACATTCTGTACGACAACTCCTACTTCCATTGGGAGCCCCGCAACCGGGACCTCACGGCCAAGGATCCGTTTGAGGAGTGTTTTCTCAGCCCCCAGTGGATAGATCGCTTCAAGGGATTCCACCGTTACCGTTCCCGGTAGTTCTGCCGTGGCAAGGAGCTCCCTCATATGGGTGACGGCCTCGGGTTTATTGTCCTCGATAGCAATATAAGCCCTGTCGCAGCCAATGACCTTCATCATCAGACCGAGCCCTTTCAGGATCTCTTCACCATGTTCGAGCATTAACCGATTATCCGAGGTAATATAAGGTTCACATTCACAGCCGTTGATGATTATCGAGTCAATGGGCTTATCCTTCGGCGGAACAAGTTTCACATGGGTCGGGAAGGTGGCACCACCCATCCCCACAATGCCCGCGTCCTTGACCAAGGACACAATCTCACCTGCGTTCAGGGCATCGGGATTCCCGGGTTTCTTAAGTTCGACCCATTCATCTTTTCCGTCGGATTCGATAATGATCGCCTGTCCAACCCTGGAGGTTACCGAGCTTACCACCTGCACGATATTTTTCACCTTTCCCGATATCGTGGCATAGATCGGGGCGGAAACAAAACCGCCTGCTTCGGCGATCTTCTGTCCGGTCTTGACCTCCTCTCCACGTTTCACCAGAGGCTTCGCGGGAGCACCGATATGCTGACTCAGGGGAAGTGTGACCACCTTCGGCAGGGGAGCTCTTTCAATCTCTCTATCCTTAGCCATCTTGTTATCAGGTGGGTGCACCCCGTGACTTTTCTTATCATCAAACAATGCGTCCATCAAGGTATCGATCAATGCCATGAGTATTCCTCGGATGTGTAAGAAACAAATAATCGTTATAACGTTCAATTCTTTATTTCGTATTTGTCTATCCCGGAAGACGGGAAAAGCTGAGTCGGGTCATCATGGCCCAGCAGGAGCGCCTCCACACCGGGTAGCGCATCAACGAGCTGTATCCCTTCCACGGGTCCCAGTACAAAGATCCCGGTCGCCAGGATGTCTGCCACTGTGGCATTTTCAGCGATGATCGTGGAACTGGAGGCCTTGAAGACGGATTGCCCTGTAGCCGGATCCATGATGTGGCCCACTTCTTTGTTATCATCAAAGAACCGCTCATAGTTTCCGGAAGTGGCAACAGCCTTTCCGGATACTTCGAACTCCATGACGGATTCGCTATTATCCTCAGGATTCCGGAGTCCGATGACCCACTTTTCCCCTTCAGGTTTGGTTCCCAGGGTGGCGATGTCTCCGCCTGCATCAATCAGTGCCCTCTTTATCCCTTTCTTCTCAAGGACCTTCAAACCAGCATCGACGATGTATCCCTTGGCCATGCCGTCCAGGGTGACGCTCATCCCGGGTTCTAGGCTGATCTTGTCATTGTCTGGAGCAACGGTTATCTTATCCGACCCTACGAATTGTTTTGTCTCATTGATGTATACGTTTTGTCTGGGGGCTCCCACATACCAGAACTCCGGAACAGTGACATCCAGTTCTGTCGATGTGTTCGTTATTGTATATGTGATCCATTCTGATTGTACCGTCCATTTCTGTCCCTGCTCCACAACAGTGACCGTCGCATTCTCGTGCAGATCCCTAGACAGGTTGCCTTTGTTATCAACAAATGCAGTTCTAATGTCCTCAGTGATGGTTCCCGCATCCAGAGCATCGGAATTCGCTGTGTCCAGGCTGAACAGGACGTATGGTCCGGCACCACTGTACGGATTCCACAGATCGAGGAGCGGCAGGATGGTGATATCGAATGCACCACCGGTGATCTCCCAGTATTTGATGCAAATAGTGATCATGTCGATAAGCTCGGGAGACGGGTTGTCCACGAACCCGTTTGTATTCAGCTGAGATACTTCGGATGAAGCATTGAACCGATCCGCGATGGCGATTATCTCAGCCATCCGGGCATAGGCATCGTCCATGATTTCTTTCGCCTCTTCCTCATCGGTATGATAGACAATGATATTTACATAGGTATCCATCATATCCCGCGATGATTCGTATCGTTGTTCCGGTTTTTCATAGATGACATTTCCCGCAACAAGTAAAACGATCAACAGTCCTGTTAGCCCTGCAATGATTGTCATTTTATCCATGTAATACCCCACGAGTGTAGCAATCAGGAATATTGTTTAAGAATTTGGAATGAGCCTCTTCGGGAGGCCTACCGTATGGTGTTCTTTTGTGATACATTGGAACTGGTGCCGCAACTTCGGAACAACTTTATAATTTTTTCCTATAAGTCTAATAACATTGCTTACAGAAATGAAAAATCCATAATCCAACAACCAATGAATTATCACGTTTTCCGAAAATTTGTCTGGTGTGGAAGTGTCTAAAAAATGCCAATCGCGGTTCACATGATTTTCATCCTGAGCCTAAGATTGGGTAAATGATCGGTCTCTTATCTCGGAGATCCGGAGCGATCGTTCCTTATTCGGTGTCTACGATGTTATTCTTCCAGGAGATGGGTTTGAGCTCCAGGAGGAAAGGATTCATCTTTTTAGTTACTTGAAGCGAAACCCTCCCTCCTTCAGGTGGGAGATGAAAGCGTC
>CAZTGJ010000168.1:0-7393 GCA_964613025.1 uncultured Thermoplasmata archaeon
CTTTCCGTTCTTATACTATCACTCCCCATCTCTTACTACCCCTTCACTTCCTTTCCATTTCTTTTCACTTCCCTTATCATTCTTGCTTTCCCCCCCCTCCCCCTTTCCATTATAATTCATTTTTTCACCAACCACCGGAAAGACTCAAATAGCTTTCATACGTTGCTCCACCATGGCCTGGATTGACATAATCGAGGAAGAAGATGCAGACGAAGAACTTGCAGAAGTTTACAGAGAAATTATCCAGAAGCGGGGGAAACTCTCCAATATCATGAAGATCCACAGCCAGCTTCCGAAATCCATGAATGACCATATGGAACTCTACCTGACCATCATGTTCGGCAGATCCGGATTGACCCGCGAAGAACGGGAGCTCATCGGTGTTGTGGTATCATCGGCAAACTCCTGCGATTACTGTGTCAGCCATCATGCGGAAGCCCTGAACTTCTACTGGAAGGACGATGAAAAGGTCAGGAAGGTTGTAAATGATTTCCGGACATTGGACCTGGGCGAGAGGAAAGCCCGGATGTTGGGATATGCGGAACGGTTAACCCTCTATCCTGCCTCCGTGGATGAAGAGTCAGTTACCCTGCTCAAAGAGGTTAGATTCTCGGATCAGGATATTCTTGCCATTAATCTTATAGTAAGCTACTTCAACTTTGTCAACCGCATCGTTCTCGGGCTTGGGGTTGAATTCACAGAGGAAGAGATGAAGGGATACAAGTACTGACAGATCAGCAGGCTCACGGTTCGTTTCCCCTCCGCCCCCCTTCCCCCTCATTTCAATGGGATTCGTTTCTCTTTCACTTTTTTTCCATTTTTCCCTTCTTGAAATCATCAATGAACTCGAGAACATATTCCAGGTCCTTCTTCCCCATCTCTCTTGCGATCTCGGTTTGCATCAATGGGAGTGCCTTCTCGATTTTCCTCTTATACCATGTGATTGTCTCTGCCTCGGATAGCCCCATCTGGCCGCACAGTGTGAAAACCCTCTCCACTCCGATCTTCCCAAGGCCGTCGAGCTTGTCGGCATCGAAGAGTATCTTCCCTTCCCACGTCACTGGAGGGTTTCCGTCCTCGGAGGAATGCTCCCGGATGATCCCCTGGACCTTCTTGACTGTGCCTCTGGAATATCCCAAATCACGCAGCATCCTTCCGGCCTTCACAGCACTGAGCTCTGCATGGTTTTCCTTAGAGTCATAGGGCTGATCGATGTCGTGGAGGATTGCGGCAAGTGAGAGAGCGCAGTGATCGATAAGGAATTGTTTGCCATCGATCTTCTCAATTTCCTTTGCAATCTTGAGGGTCCATTTATGGACGCGTTCCAGATGATCGTATCGGTGTGCAAGTGATTGGTCGGGATTGTTCTCAAGTTCCTGTTTTATCTGAGTGGTTAGGATTCCGGGAATGGATGAAGGATCACAGTTTGTTGAACGAATTGGGATTTGATTTTGTTTTTGAACACTCATCACCTCAGTACAATATCTGATTGTTCCTTTTAGGAATCATGTTTCACTCGATGGTATCAAGCACATAATCTTCCCACTCCATCTCTCCAATTGCTATGAGGAACTCAACGGGAGTGCAGATGGTGATCCCGTGTTCGAGATACATTTGGTAATCATCGATGGCCACACGAGGACAGGCTGTGGATACGAGCACATTCACACCGAGGTTCACCAGGCTCTGGATATTCAGGTGGGAGGTTGTGATCTGAACCATATGCTTCCCGTTCTTGCTCCCCTTCTTCATGAGGGCTGTTGTGAGCTCCCGGCGCTTTTGCCCCGGTAGTGTCGAGAGGATCACTCCGATCTCCTGCGCATCCCTCAGCTTCAGAACTGCACCGAACCGTTGTCTCAGGATCCGATCCTTCTCCTGATCCATATCCTTGATCTCCCCGCTTCTGGGGTCTGCGGCAATGACCTTCTTCCTGGTGGCCAGGGAAACCCCAAGCGCATGGAAGACCCCCTCCCCGATGAAAAGGTGCATATCAGCTTCGGATACGGCAATAGCACTGGAAAAGCTGCAACCCAGGACCTGACCAGGGTAGGCCAGTCGGTCTGATCCAGTACCGATCCCCACATCGATGCCATGTTCCTTCAGGAAATCATGGACTCCATTAAGCAGGTGGATGTGCTGAATTGTGGTTGTAATGCCAACAGCCCCAGAAAGGAGTCCCTGGTTCATAGCATTTTCTACAACGGGAATGAGTTCGCTTTTGGACTGCATCTCCTGAAAGATCACGGGAATGATATGCTCTTTGATCAGGTTGGGAATATTAGAATGTCCGAAATGAACCATCCCGTCAACTCCGGCAGCGAGGAGTTCGGCATCCGCGAGATCACAGGCTCCGTAGCAGGATGACCCAGAAAGGACGAACTCGAGCGGTCCCTTATCCAATTCCTCCCCGAGCTTTGTTCTGAGAGACTGCACGATCTCGTCAGCGTAGGGTTTCACTCCTTCGGGAAACTGGAATCCGATACGATGCCACCCTCTTTCACGGATGCTGAGCGCAAGAGCATCGATATCCAGGGTGTAATCCATTATATCCATACGATCTCCATGTTGCATAGGTAAAATAAGGTTTTCTTTTTGGAATGGTGAGATAAGGTGGAGGCGGAGAGGGGGAAGTTCTGAGGGATTTGAAGGAGTACATGGAAACATGAGTGGGGCAGGGGGAAGTGGGGGGGGAACCGTTGATATTCGGTTATTGATCCGTTCCGGTTTACTTCCTAATCTTGATCTTTCCAAGGCTTTCCTTGATATTGTGGATAGTTGGAGTTGAAGGCTGGAAATGGCCGTGATGCTTTGCCCAGTACACCAGAAGTATGGGGAGGAGGATGGTGCTGGAAAGCAGGCTGAACACGATGGAGGCCGCGGTGATGATGCCGAACATTTTGATGAGGGGCATGGGGGCGAAGATGAGAACGCCGAACCCGGCCACTGTTGTGACAGCAGAGATGAAAAGAGCGGAACCGGTGTGTTCCAGTGTGGAATGAATTGCCTGCTGAATGGAGAGTTTTTTGTCCTGGAGGTTTTCCCTGAATCTTTGTACAACGTGGATGGAATAATCGATACCCAGCCCGATGGAAAGAGACGTTACCGTGACCGTAAGTACGTTCAGAGATAGAGTCGGTACCGGATTCCACCACCCATTGTTTGCCAGAACATCATGAATGAATGATACCAGAGCCATGGTACCAAGGATCCAGGTTACGTTCAAACCGGCAGGAAGGATAGATATGAAACCAAGCTGGACATCCTTGTAAATGAAACAGAGGATCATTGCAGCCAGGATTACTGCGATAATGGTGGATTTGATCTGGGAGGATTGGATGGAATCAACAGTCTGGATAAGAAGGACCACGGTACCGGTTGTGGATGTTGTGGAACCATTCAGAGGTTCGATATTGTCTTCAAGCTCATTATACACGGTCCTAGACTCTCCCGCCTTCTTTGCATTCACGAACATCTTGATGAGAATCGCGTTGTAATTTCCCTGGTCATCCTTGTGGATCACCGAACGAGTGAGTTCCCCAAAGGTATCACCAGAAAGTGGATCGATTTCAGTAGTGTTGTGATAAAGATAATCGATAATCCCTTTGACATCATCATCGGTTGCGTCATGATCTGGAAGCCATATGTCTCGAAGCTCTTCTTTGGCTTTTACCTTGACGAAATTGTAATCATCCGCAAGCGTTTCATTATTGTCGATGGCCTTTCCGATAACAGTTAATGGTGTGGTTATCAGATAAACATCATTATTTGATCCCTGGATTTCGATTATAACAAGATGCTCATCATCCTTGGCATTTTCGCGGGTTTTATCAATGACATCCATTGCCTGGACCGTGGCCAGATCGTCTCCTTGATAGAGGATGTAGGCTGTAGTGTAACTTCCCCCTGTGAACTTCGTTTCCAGGTTTTCCGCTGTCACCATGGAGGGCATATCCGCAGGAAGGAATTCCTTGACATCGAACTCGGTCTCCACCTTTGTAGCTCCGAAGATCGAGAGTATGGTTATTCCCACGACTAAAAGAATGACCGCCCTCGGATAAGAATCGATGGTGCTTGACATCCTAGAAATGAGAGCATCCATGTAGGGGCCTTCTTCATTGACCATGATAAGGATCTTGTTCCCACCACGCTTGTCGAGCCAGTATCTCATTCCGATGTAGAATGTCACGGTGAGGATAAAGGCATAGGCGATCCCGATAGCACATACGATCCCGAAATCTCGAACCGGTTTCACACCTGAAAATCCATTGGAGAGAAATGCGATCATGGTGGTGATGGAGGTGAGGAAAATTGCGGTACCGATACTTTTCATAGTTATTGCCATGGATAATGTGGGATGCTTACTCTTTCGGAGTTCCTCCTGATACCTTCTTGAAACATGAACGGCATCATCGATTCCCAGACCGATGAGGAGGGGAAGTACTGCCACATGAAGTGCAGTGAACTCCAGTCCGATCATTACCATTGTTCCAAGGGTCCAGATGATTGCCATTACAAGGGTCACCAGAGGGAGGAATACATAGCTCAGTTTTCTGAATGACAGATAGAGAATGAGTGTGATGAGGATGAAGATTCCCGCGGCCAGCAGCAGCATAGTCTGATTGGAAACCTCATCCACCTGGTAGGCCATGAGGTCAGCTCCGGCCTGATTTGTCTCCACATACTGGAGTGGCATGTTCCGAGTGGTTTCCCTGATCTCGTTGGCAAGGATCTTACGGTCCTCGGTTTCCATTGATGCGTTGATCTCCACGATGATGAGAGTTCCGTATGCTTCCGGCGCAAAACCCCTGTATGCTGGTTCGAGGTTCCACATTATAGGTTTGCTCTGGATCAGGATCGCCTGAAGGAAATAAAACTGTTCCAGGCTGTTATCTGTATCCAGTTTTAAAAGTTGTTTCCCCAGTGTTGTCCAGTTGGTATTCAGAAAGATAGATCCGGCACCAGAACTGAGCGTCTCGTTCAATGATATGAAACTGTGCAGATACTCGGCAACACTAATTGTTCCCAGAACGCCAGGAAGCTTCCTGACCTCTCGAGTTATATTGTATTCTTCCTGCAAGGCATGAAGAGAAAGTACCGAACCATCGGGCTCGGTGATATTATCCCCTTGTGGTGTGACATAGATGTATTGAAGAACTGGGTCCTTACCAAAGTAGTTCTCAATGGTCCTGTCCGCTTTCACAGCATCGTTCTCGGGATAGAAATCCTCGATTTTTGTGCGAAACTCCACTGCAGGAACGAACAGCGAGAAGACTAGAGTCAGTGTGATGATGATAAAAAGCACGAGTTTGTGCTTGGTTTCAATGATATGTTTTACACGGTCAAGCATAATGACACCGGTTAGACTCTTGTCATCCTTTGAGGCGAATCTTCGTTTTTGTTATATAAATCGTGTGGAAGTGTTTTTTGACACTAGCTTTGAAGTATACTGACAATAACGTTGATAAGGTTTAGTACTCGATACCTTTCCTGGCCACCACACCCTGCTGATAGGGATGTTTGATCTCCTTCATTTCAGTCACATAATCAGCCTGGTCCACGATCTCCTCCGGCGCCCCCCTCCCCGTTATCACCAGCTCCATTTCAGAAGGTTTTCTGCGCAACAATTGCATGACCTCTTTTACGGTCACCAATCCGAAATCCACAGCAACGTTCAGTTCATCCAGAACCATGAGTGTGTGCTTTTCGTTCACCGTTTTCCCCCCCCTGACTTTCTCTACGACTCCCTCCATGATCTCCTCTGCATACTCCATCCCCTGGTGGGCCAGTCTGATATCCTCCTCGGAAGGATTCCCTTTCTGAATGAACTCCTTTGTACCGAACTGCTTTACATGCATTCCCGGATGGACCCGTGCAGATCGTAATTCCCCATACTCCGCATCCCCTTTCATGAACTGGATGAAGTAGACCTCAAATCCTCTGCCCAGCGCCCTGAAACACAATCCAAGCGCAGACGTTGTCTTCCCTTTTCCGTTCCCGGTGTAGACATGGATGAGGCCAGTCATGAGCACATGAGATGCTTCGCACTATTTGACGTTTTTGAACGTACCGCATTGATTATTTTCATTCACAGTTCATCGATTCTTCCTTCCAAACGTCATTCTAATCCTGCATTCTGAGGACGCCCGAAGCACAAGCTTATTGCATGTTCCCGCTCATCTGTAGCTCATACACATACACGTTCTCGAAAAACAGCTTTTTCGATGCACACTCTTTGAAAATAAAGCGATCCTTGAGCAATTCATGAACTGTTTCTCTCCCTTTCCCGGTGAGAGATGAGAACAAGAGATAGCACCGACCTTTCAAATGTCGGGGCAGTTGGGAAACAAATTCCCGGACTGTCTCAGAGCCATCCCCCCCCCCGTCCCATGTTCTGTCCCCTTTTTCCCGGCTGCTCCAGTCCTCCTTTGGAAGGTACGGTGGATTGAATAAAATCACGTCGAATGCTCCGTTCACATTCTCGAACAAATCAGAGAGGATACATTGTATCTCTACTCCGTTTCTCTCTGCATTCTTTTGACTACATTCCAAAGCCGTTTCCGAAATGTCCGCGGCAGTGACCACCCCTCCTCTTCGGGCTGCCTCAATAGCAAGGATCCCGCTTCCGGTTCCCATGTCCAGTACCCGTTCTCCGGAATGGATCTTCATGGATTCCAGGAGCAGTTCCGTGTCCTCTGAGGGAGGATACACTCCTTCCGATATTTCCAGGTCGTGATATGAGGACAGCATGTAACCTCAAAGAATAAAAAAATAAAAAAGAAGCGGTATGAACCGCTTAAGGTAAAGGAACACTCCGCTCGATTAACCGATCTTGGTGCCGCCGCCGTTCATCTTGTCACCGGTGACATCGAACTTCAGAAGCAGGGAGAAGCCAGCAGATGCCTGCCCGCCGTTCACTGCGTTCTTGATGAGGAATACGTCACCAGCGCTGATCTTTCCGTCCCTGTCGTTGTCCTGGAATGACACGTTCGTGTATTGGTCATCGAAGTTCAGACCATAGATTTCCTTTACACTTCCCTGAACACCAGGTACAGCGGTCCCTCTATCATCCAGCAGGATGTAGTTTACAGAGATCACAGAGACTGCGTCGGGGTCGACCTTCTCGACGTGAATCGCGAAGTCGTTGTTCCCGAACGGCTGATATACTGCGCCCACCGTCGGGGTCTGCTTGTCACTCCTGATGAATGACAGCGCCCACGTGTAGAGCACAGCAGCGAGCACCACAGTGATTGCCACCATCAAGATGACAGCAATAACGGGTGATACCGCTTCTTCGTTCTTATTCATTTTTAATTCTTTCATGTTTAGTCCTCCTGGGTACGAAACCCAGAGAATTAAACAGCTCAATTACGTTATATATAATTTGTGGTGCTGT
>CAZTGJ010000169.1:0-7333 GCA_964613025.1 uncultured Thermoplasmata archaeon
TCGGGTGCAATGTTCGCAATACTTCCAGAAAAACAGCATTTTGAAACAAACTGCTAGGTATTTATATAATGATTTAAGAAAAATATTTATAAAACATACCGAATTTGTTGCTTGAGTGTTTCTCATGGCTGATAAACGTGGACGAAATGTTCGATTTGAGACAATTTCATCTGAGTTGAAGGAATTTGGTCAGAATAACTTCATCGAAATATCCCGGAATAAAGCAATTTCCGATACTGGGGAGAACGAGTTCATTACAATTTCGCGTGGATATTTCAGAGTGAATTTCGAAACGGATCAGAGGGATGAGAAAATCTATCGTAAGAGCGTGACCATCCCCGACTTACCAGAGATGAAGGATTTCATCAAAGAGAGCATTGAAAAGGTTTGATCATAAAAATGAAGTTGCATTGAAATGTATCTTTCTCGCCGGGATATCATTGATGTTCAATGCTCGTAACCCGTTTGACTCGTAATAGAGAAAACGGCCTTTTATTCCAGATATTTTTCCGATATGGAGACCGGAAGTCGTTGTCTCTCTGGGGATTGATCGGAAAGGGAATGTAATGGGATATCCATCTAAAAACTGAAGATCCATTCCAACAGAAATCCCCGATTTCCTCATCTCGGTCAGTGTTTTTTCTGAGATACTTTCTATCTTTTGAGGATCAATTCGATTTTTGGTCATCCTGAGTATTTCCGTGTTGTTGAAAGATTGTCTCAGAGAGTGGGACCGGGCAAGCTGTTTCTCGAGCTGTCTTGCTTCATACCGATTCCCGGTATGAGCAATCACGAGAAATGCATCAGCTCCCTGCTCGATGCATCGCGGTCTGACTCGCTCTTGTGAGGTCATACCGATCTTCACATGATCCAGATAGAACGCGAGGTACACTGCATGTGGCCGAGAGCAGAATGTGATCGATTCTCCCAAATGGCCGGCTACAAGACAGGAATCACCACGACATCGTGGTTCGAAGATACACCATTGGTCAGGAACCATGGGATCCGCACACTGATCACAGCGCTGGAATCTGCTGGTACGATAGGAGGTTGGACAGGGAACATGGGAGGATTCCTCCCATCTGCCTGTGCAAATCTTATCATTGGTAAGTTCCATATCAAGGGTATGGGAAAAGGTAAACGCTCTTATAGATGAATCGCTGATAATTGAACAAATAAGATGAGGTGTGAAGTTTTTCCAGCTCAGGGAAAGAGCGTGAGCTTCAAGCTCCCAATGAATTGAATCGTGAAACAATGATTTCTGATGCATAGAGATTCTCAGGGTTATCCCCGTTTATAAGATTTTGGTGGTAAATACGATGTTGTGAGCACAGATTACCAATTCGTGGAACATGATCGTGGGATCAACAGCTGGGGGGAAAGGAGATTGCCAATATACAGAATCAGATCGTGAGAAAAATAGAGGGAGATGGTGGGAGATTGCCTATATACGAAACCTGATTGTGAGATTAATAAGGGAGGGGGTGGGGGGAAGGGGTGGGGAATTGCCAATATGCGGTACCTGATCGTGGGATCAATAAGCGGAGGGGGTGGGGGATTTGATGAATTCCCTGAGCAATGTAGTTGCATAGGAACCTTTGTGGAGCTTGAAAATGAATCGAACCCAGTTCGACCCGAATTCTGCCTCAAGGCTGTCCATGTGGGACAATATCTCCTTCCTCATGCCAGTGGAGGAACAGACGGGAAGATCTGGAACGGTAAAGCATTCCGGGGATATCTTTTCCTGATCGATGATCCTGTGTTCAATCTCCCCCATTTGACCTTCTGCGAAATCAGAGTCATTCCCATAGAGGACCGCAGTCACATAAGATTTGAATTCCAGAGACCGTTTTCTGATCTTTTCGAGGTTTGCTTCATTGACCCTGAAGGCCCGAACATGATCCGGAATGCCGTGACCCCCGGTCGGGATCACCATATCCCCGACCACGGGTTCGTTCAGGGGGATCCCCTGCCGAATACGCTCGCTGATTATCCTGTTGAAGAGGTAGGACTGATAGGCATGGGTAAACATCATGAGAAGATTCTTCGGAAGCTGCCGCAGTGCTCCGACATAATCCTCAGGCTTCCGAATGAGATAGTAGATCATGGCTCTTTCAAAGGTATAGTATTTGGACATGATCTCAAAGGTTCCCTCATAATCCTTGGTACGCATGAAGAATTCCCTTGCCTCCCTCAGGGATTCCGGCTCAAATTTTTGTGGATATCCGATATAATATTCAACAGCCTGCTGGAAATCCCTTTCCACAATCGCCTTTCCCACGAGATGGGTAAGAGGTCTGACCGCTCCGAATCGCTGGATCCCAAAGAAGTTTGGAAATCCGCCAAGTTGAAGGATCTTATTCCGGACGTGTTCTACGATCTCCTTTATTTCATTGTCCGGAAGCTCAATCTGCTTAAGCATGATATCGAATTTATTGCCAAAAAGTCTACCGATCCTCATACTGTATTTCGAGGTATAGAGATCAAGGACGGATATCCCCGGTATGTTCAGCTCCATGATCTTTTCAACGGTTGTGGGAAAGGACATTAACTGAGTTGTAACAGCACGTTTGTCCTTGGTTCCTGCAAAGCCGATATCATTCCTGCTGATCCGCAGGCTCCTGGCCATCTCACGAATGAGTTTATTGGTTTCCCAGTTTACTGAACGAACCCGTGCGATAACATACTTTGCAGCATCGAATCTTTGGGGTTCCATTGAAATCTCGTCGACAATGAAATCATGGGCGGTTTCCTTTAGTTTCCCGCCCAGCCCCTTGGTGTCCGTAAAGAAAACTTCGATGCCAATCTTCTTTTCAAATTCCATGGAGTCTAGCATGGAACAGGCTCCACTAATTTGATGTTCACTTTTTCTTTGGTGGTGTTTTGAACTTCTTGACGGCGTTGTTGAGCTTAGTTTCGAAGTCTCCCAGATCCCGGAGAATGGTACGGGATGCACGTTTGAGAGCGGTCTGCGGCTTACCGTCCTTCACACGAATCCTGATCACAGGGTCCGCAAGGAAAGGATGTTCCTTGGTAAAAGCTGCATATTCTGTCTTTGAGTCTGCAAGAAGTTCATGCTCAAGTGGAAAAATCAAGGTTTCTTCTTCCTTTGGAACTTTGATCTCAATAGACCTTGTATCCTTCGTTATCATCTCAATATCCATGGGCCCAGCACTCCGGAAACGTTATTTCAATTTTTCTGTGAATCCTCTTTTCATGATCCTTCATTTGTTTTTCATGGTAATATTAGTGTTTATCAAGAGCTGAGAGAACGGTAGTGATTACCGGTACCGCACTCCCTCGAGATTATAAGGGACGGTCACATCCATTTTGTAATGCCTGCTGATGGCCTGACCAAGTTCGATACATTTCTTCTCGTCTCCATGTACCATTATTACACGAGAGGGGCGTGGGGAGAGGTTGCCGACGAACCGCATCAACTGTCGTCTGTCAGAGTGACCGGAGAAACCCTCGGTGGTCTCGACATCCATTTTCACTTTAATGTTGAGCTGCTTCTCCCTTTCCATCATTGTGACCTCTTCCATTCCCCGCTGAATCTTTCGACCAAGAGTACCTTCGGCCTGATACCCCACAAAGGACATGGTATTCTTGGGATCTTCGGCCCAGTTCTTGAAGTATTCCATGACCGGTCCACCGTTCATCATTCCCGAGGTTGCCAGCACGATACAGGAAGCGGGATCATTGATTATTTCCTCCCGCATGTCATTGCTGTCCACCCTCCTGAAAATCTCGGAGGTGAATGGATTCCTGTTCTTCTTGAGGATAGCCTCCCTGAGATTTCGGTTGAGATACTCGGGGTAGGCAGTATGAATTGCGGTAGCTTCCCAGATCATTCCATCCAGGTAGACAGGAACATTGGGGATCTCATTATTCCTCATGAGGGTCTCCAGCACGAGCATCACTTCCTGTGATCGCCCCACGGCGAAGACAGGGATGAGAACATGACCATTCCTGCTAACAGTGACATTGACGATCTCCCTGAGCATTTCACGTGCTTTATCCCTGGATGGCTGGACATCATTCTCGGCCCCATAGGTGGATTCAAGCAACACAGCTTCCAGACGGGGGAACTTGGTGTGAGCCGGATCGAAGAGCCAGGTGCGCTCATATTTCGTATCACCGGTGATGGCGATGTTGTAGAGGCCGTCTCCCACATGAAAATGGGCTATGGCTGAGCCCAGGATGTGTCCGGCATTGTGCAATGTGAGTTTCAGATCCGGTGAAATGTCAACCGTTTCTCCGTAGTCAAGAGGAATACAATGTTTAATGGTTTCCCGGATATCTTCTGATCGATAGAGGGGTTTGATCCCTTCCGCATTCAGGACCTTCAGGGAATCGACCTGAAGAAGCGACATGAGATCCCGGGTCGGGGGTGTACAGTAGATCGGGCCGTCATACCCATACAGGAAAAGAGCGGGAACCAAACCCGAGTGATCCAGATGCGCATGGGTAACCACAACGGCATCGAGAGTACTCAGTGGCTGTACCTCTGAGAGGTAGAGATAAGGAGAAATGTCAGGTCCTGTAGTGGAATTGTTCATTCCTACATCGATGAGAACCTTGCTTTCCCTGGTATTCAACAAAGTACATGATCTCCCAACTTCACGATAACCCCCAAGGGCCACCGTTCTTACCCAATTGTCCTGTTTTATGGATGGACGGTTTATCCTTTTCCCGATCTTTTTCAGAATATCGATTCTGGAATCCTGGACATCTCTGAGAAATTCACGGATATTGGAAACGGTCTTGGATGGGATCGGGGGAATACGAACTACTTTCGGAACCCAGCCAACTTTTCCACGAATGGCATTGAGGACTACGCCGTTCTTCCCTATGGCAA
Organism: uncultured Thermoplasmata archaeon; assembly: GCA_964613025.1. Lineage (GTDB taxonomy): Archaea > Thermoplasmatota > DAOVMN01 > DAOVMN01 > DAOVMN01 > CAZTGJ01. The sequence continues at coordinate 4,862 of CAZTGJ010000169.1, forward strand.
GCCCGGGCATTCCTGCTTCGATGGTGACCTTTCCGGTATTCGAATCAAAGTACATTGCTCCGACTTCCGCACTATTAGGAATGATCTTACTGATTTCCTTTTTCGCTTGTTCCGGTTCCATGAGAACCGAGGGATCCGGACGGATCTCCACCCTCCTCCTCACCATATGTGCAATGCTGCGAGCATGTTGATTGTCCTTGGCGAATATCTTGGCATCCCTGGTATACACAACAATATTGGGACCTTCGAACTCTACGTTCGTGATATCGATTGCTCCACTGAGCTGCTCGGAAATCGAGGTCCTCAGCTTTGCCAACAGATCTTCCTGTTCAACCTTCGGTGATTGACCAGATCTGGAACCCTTACCTCGATTCATGCCGGATCGAGAATTACCATTTCGGGATGGGCTCTTCCTAGCACCGTTGCTTGCTTTGTTCTTTCGATTGCTCGCGTTCGTAACTTTTGGTTTTGGCATATTATCAGCTCGATGCAAAATTACCTTCCTTTCGATCTTTCTGAAAGGAAGGTCCATTTCAGAAAGCCAGTGATGTCAGGCTTCCTTTCATGAGTAGCATTTGTAAATGATTGTTCGTGAATGGTGTAAGTGATTGTTCGCGGGTTGTGACTAGTGCAAATAATTGTTCGTGAATGGTGTAAATGATTGTTCGCGGGTTGTGACTAGTGCAAATGATTGTTCGTAAATGGTGTATGTGATCGTTCTTGAGTTGTGATTAGTGTAAGTGATTGTTCGTAAATGGTGTATGTGATCGTTCTTGAGTCGTGATTAGTGCAAATGATTTTCGTGATTTGTGAATGAATATTCGTGAATTGTTATTGGTGTGAATGCATGAGATAGCGCATTTCATGCCAATATTACGGAATGATAGTATGTTACTGCCAATTTCCTGAATCCGATATCTGTAAATCCAACATTTCAACGCAATTCAATTGCGTGCTCTTTATTCTGTTTTCTTTGAGTAGTTTTTATTAACGTATAGAAGATCGTTAATGAGGTCATCTGTATGAAATCTTCATCACGTCTGATACTGCATTAATGTATGTGATTGTCCATCCTGAAAAAGCAAGCGAAATTATGGATACCCAAGTATCCCATCGAATGCTTTCGATTATTGATGATCCTATGAATGTAATGAGGGATTTCAGGTATCAGCCCTGAAGATCCATATTCTTGATCCTCTCGCTGACCTGTTCCTGGGTCAACTGGGTATATCCTTTCTTGTCGATGAAGGCAACATCGATACCATTGCCGGATGCTGCATCCCGCTTGATAGCGGCATGAATTCCGCGGATGGCGAGATCGAGCCCTTCATCCACAGTCATATCCTTCCTGAAATGATCTTCCAGTACACCGTAAACATAGGGTGAACCTGATCCAGTGGTCACATAATCATCGGGTATGGAACCACCGGCTGCATCCAGGGAATATACAAAGGATCCATGGGTATCAACTCCTCCGATAATGAGCTGGACCCAGAACGGATAGAATTTTCTGCCGTTGAGAATGTTCGCCATGAGGGTTGCGGCTCCTTTGATGGACATGCCCTCATTGTGTTTGAGACGATAGATCTCAGCTTCGGCACGCATCCATCGAACCAGAACCTGGGCATCACCCACAAGTCCGGCCACGGTCATTCCCATGTGGTCGTCCAGTTTGAATAATTTCTGTGTGGTCTTATGGGCAATTAGCGTACCCATGGTTGCCCTGTGTTCCGTCGCCAGAACCATACCTTTATTGCAAACTATTCCCACAGTGGTTGTTCCTTTCTTTAGATTCTTCTCGTCCATTGAATTACACCTTTGAAAAATTATTTAGAAACCTTGTCCTAGGGGCTTATAGTACAACAAACCAAGATACACAGGCTTTTCTTTTTATTGACTTCTTACTCTAATCCTTATATTTATAAATTGTCCCTGCTTCAAATTTGTATTGAAGCAAGGGGTGAAAAAGCAGGGGAATTAGGGATGTTATGGCGGTAGAGGAAAAAGTGAAATGAGCAGGATGGGGAGAGGCGGAAGGAGGAAGAAATTAGTTCAAAGAAGGGTAGGAAAAAGCAAGAGGGAAAGAGGAGTGAAAGAGATAGAGTGATGGACAGAGAGGGGGATAGAAAATGGATGGTGAAGAACATGGAAAAAGATGAAGTTACGAGTGAGAAAAGAGATAGAAGGAGGAGGGAGGGGGAGGGAAGATGAAATGATGGTAAGTGGTTAGTTGATTGATGGGAGGAATACAGGGGAATAGATAGGAGGGATGAAAGAAAGTGAATGATGGATAGGGGGAAGATGGGAAGGAGGCAATGGAAAACAGAGATAGAAATGGGGGGAGGGAGGAAGAAAGAGGGGGGAAAGGAAAGAAAATGGGAAGGGGAGATGGTGGGGAGTTAGGAGAATAGGTGTTGTAATTCATATTTCGCACCCCCCCGCCATTTCTTTTCGCCTTTTTTCCTTAATCCT
>CAZTGJ010000170.1:0-7244 GCA_964613025.1 uncultured Thermoplasmata archaeon
TGAAATGTGTACTTTCCAGTGTAGGAGGGCTTCAGATCACTGAACTCTTACGCCAATGGGGTAAATATAATATACACGCTTATGGAAAAACCTTCAGCGTACACGAGATCATGATTAACAATCTAAATGAGGAATCCTTATGGTGAAAATACAGAACATCGAGGAATTGAGGAAGCTGAGGGCGCGAGTTCTTGAGGTCCTGAAGGCTTTTTCCAGCCGGGGGCTGCCAGTACCTGAAGTGATTCACGAGATCTATCAGAAGGATCTGCTCCTGGTCGTCGAGGACACAGATGTTCCGGAAGAGGAGCTGTTCGATTCATTTCGGCAGGTCATTGAAAAATTGGAAAAGGAGTATCCTGGTGAAATCGATTAAACCACTGATGCGAGGGGAATTTTCGTGAATTTTTTTTCAGTTCTCTAGGGGAGGGTGGGGGGAGATAGTGTTACCTGTAGTAGGGTTACCATTGAATGCTCTACTGATATCTGGTATTGAGATTGTGAATAACATGCTCACAGAATGGATTCGATGAAACACACACCAAGACATGCAGCGAACTGTGTTGTGAAATTATCCCATCCGTGGGGGGAAACCGCCTCAACCATCGTGGCACATATTGCCGCCCCAAGGGCTAATAGTATTGATCCTGCACCATACCCAAGGGATACCAATACGATCATTGCAGCAAAGAAGGAACATACAAATACTCCTATACTGCCCTCGATTGATCGATAACATACAGTCTTGGAGAGGGTTGGTACCCGGTACTTATGCTTGCCGTACCTCACCCCCACCGGCTCCCCTGCCGCATCCCCCCACCCTGCCACCAGATATCCCACCTGATAGAATTCGGAAAAGAGGATCCCGGTTGTTACTCCTCCAAGGGCAGTCGCAATGAAGGGAATGATTAAAAAGTAGCTGCGGTGAGGATCATCCTGTTCCCGGGCTAAAGCGTCATAGGCACTTTTCAACCGTTCCTTCTCTGGATAAAGAACAAGCAGTAAAACCACGATTCCCGCACCGGCACCGAATGCTGCAACGCGATGGATTGGGAAAAATGATCCAATGCAGAAGGCAGTGGTAAAAACAATGAAATGGAATACCTTTCTACTGTAATTTGTTTTCAGAGAAAAACGAATTTTACATCTGGAGGCAAAATGACCTGTAAAAAATACAAAGATGAATGACAATGGGAAGATGATGAAGATGTCAAAATAGTCGGGGTGATATCGTGATGTGATCTCCCAAAATTCTCCAAGATCCATAGTGGCACCAAATTATTTCATTGAGGTTGGATTGAAGAACTCTTCATCCTATTTATTTACGTTTGTGAATATTGGATATGTGCTATATTCATATCCCCCAAAAAATTGCTCTCTCCATCACTGCAGATCCAGTCATAATCCGCGTTTATTCGTCTCAGCACAACCCTATAAACTGTACCCCGCACCCAACACCTTTCGATCCTACAACTCAATAAACTGACAATTCGATATCCGGCAACCTACAGCTCGACAAACCGAAAACCCGACTACTTGAAAACCGGGGGAGGGTGGAGGGGGAAGGGGGGCGGATCAGGAAGTGGTAACCAGTGATGCGGGGAAACAGCTATAACAAATTAGTGAGAATCCCGACTGGTATTACCATGACCATCTACGAATCCGTTCTCACCTGCCCCCATTGCGGTAATTCCACCACCGAGACCATGCCCTCCAATGCTTGCCAGGTCGTTTTCACGTGCAAGAAGTGTGAGGCGATCCTCAGGCCGAAGGAAGGGGACTGCTGTGTGTTCTGCTCCTACGGTTCCGTTAAATGTCCGCCCATCCAGGAATCAATGGATTGCTGTTCCCATTGACCCCCCATCCCCCTCTCGTTCCACCCGTTTTTTCGAAAATTCTCTTCAGGGAGTAAAGATCGGATCTCCCATATGAAGGACGATCTTCCCAGCCATGTTGTTGATAAGCACAGCAGCAGCTCCATAGAATGAAAGAGCAGAAACAATCAGAAGTAACACACCCACCGGTTCGGCTGCCCAGTCCCAGAGGATGTGTCCCACCAGCGCGAGGATGGCGAGATCAATGAAGCAGAGGATCACGAAGAGCACCTTGTTGGTCATGGTGGATGCCGCGGTGAGGATGAGGCTGAAAATCAGGATTCCAGTGAGACCGTGAGCATAGTGCTTCAGGTCGAAACCGACATCGGTGAAGATTGTTACGATAAGCGTCAACGAGACGGAGTACCAGAGCAGGGAGTAGGTAGTGAAAGCCGTTGCTCCGAAGATATTATTCCGCCTGAAGTCCACGAGTCCGGCGATGAGCTGGGCTGTGGCCCCGAGAAAGATGGTCCACGGGATCATCAGAGATTTATCGGATACAGATGCCCACCCGAGATCGGTGAAGCCCAGGACGAGAGCTGCCACTGCGAGGCCGATGAGTCCCAATGGCGCTGGTTCAGCAAGCATGTTCGTGATCGTGACCTCTCGTGGCGTCGGTGATTCGGTTCCTGTTTCTGTCATGGTTATCCCTATCTGAATTACATTAGATTGAATTGGATTAAATTGTAGATCTCAACCTGATCTTGATCTGATTGATTACCGGATCACATGAGAACGATTCCTGCGGCCCGACAATTCCATATTAAATGTTTCTCTAAAAGAATGGGGGAGGTGATTGTAATATACCACATTTGACGAACCTGACAGGAGGGCATAAATATCTCCACTGCCTCCCGTCCAACCATGTGCGTTCTATCGGATGGTGACATACTTCACTACATGGGGAGAGGTCTTCTCTCCATCGATCCATTTGTGGAGAAGAACCTTACACCGAATGGCTGCGATCTCAGGATCGGAGAACTCTTTTTCCCAGATTCGAATGAGCACATCACCGAGGGTTCTGTCACACTTCCCCCTGGAAAGGGAATCGCTGTGGCCACCATGGAATATCTCAAGCTCTCCGGCGAGGTCTGTGCCCAGCTCTGGCTGAGGTCATCCTATGCCAGGAAAGGCCTGCTCACATCCTTCGGAAAGGTCGATTCCGGGTTCGAGGGAGCACTGACCATTCCCCTGTACAATTCATCGGGTGAACCCTTCGAGCTTATTATCGGTGACCGACTCCTCCAGATCGTGTTCGAGAAGATGCACTCCCCTCCCCTCTCCCTCTATGGCGAGCGATCGGGTCATTTTCAGGGAAGTGTCGGGATCACACTGGAGCAGTTCAACAAGGGGGAAGAATGAAAAAACGCAAGCAATCCACCTACCATCACGGTGAGGTCACTCCCTGTTCCCGGCATGGATGTAATGCACCCTGCTGTGAGCTCTATCAGGTTAAACTGCTGGAATCGGATATCCAGCGACTTGAGGATGCCGGCTACCCGAAAAATTTCTTTATCGAGCATGAGAACAATTACCTCTACCTCAAAAAGGATGAAATCGGGGGTGATTCCGTGTGTGTGTTCCAGGAAGGTTCCGCTTGTGCGGTACATCCCCATCGACCCCAGTCCTGCAGAACCTATCCACTGGTGAACATGGATGGGATGATCGGATACGATGAATTCTGCCCCTACAGCGATGAGTTCGAATTCACCTGGGATCATGAACAGACATTACAGGAGATCACCACGAAGCTTGAGGAGGAGAAGGACACGAGGGACATTTGTTTGACCAATCGATGCGATGCATGCTGCAGGGATACCGAGATGCCCCTTACAAATGGCGACCTTCGCAGGATATCCGATTTGGGTCACAAGGATTTTTTCAGGGACCGGAAGGGTGAGAATATTCTCAGGAACATCGATCACCGATGCTTCTTCCTGGGTGAAGATCGGCGCTGCACCATCTACAGGAACCGTCCCGAGGGATGCCGATTCTATCCTTTTATTCTGGGAAGAGGTGGTGTGGTCATGGACGAGGACTGCCCCCATCGTGAGACGTTCCAGACTCGGTATTCGACCTGGATCGAGGAAGGCCTGATGGAACTGGTGAGTCTGCTTGAGGAGGAGCAGGAGGATCGGCAGAGCAATCGTAATGTGTGAATACCTCATGGTGATCAAAACCCGCCCACCCTACTCTTCACACTTCGCTCGCATTCTGTAATATATTCCCACCCCACAAATCGTATGTTGTTCATGATTAAAAACCTCCAATCCTCACATATTTTTAAATTCTAAAAGCAAATGAAAGTACGGCATGAACCCCCAATTCCTCATAATGATCATCTGCCTCGTAGGAGCTCTCTACTTCGGAGCCATGGCCAATGTTGCAAAATTCGCCTGGTATGATGTCAAACGGACAAGTCAGTTCTCCTTTCTGGCCATAGTCTTTACCATTACATTCATGATACTTGCCTGGGTGATGCTGTGACGCGGATGAAAGGACGACGCGGCCTATCAGGTACCATCATCGGTTCCATGGACGACGATTACGATCCCGTTGGAGACAAAAAGGGAGATCATGAGGGAAAAGGGGAACACAAGATACCACGGGCTTTCCTAGCTCTTCCGATCCCTAATCCGATAGTGGAGTGGGAAAAGGACGAAGCAGGTCTGGTAACTCTGATCTACAAGAAGAATTTCGGAAAGTTCGAGAAATGGCTTCACAGCAAGATCGGAGGACCTGAAAACATCAGGAGACCCCTGGACGAACCGGGGAGCAGGATCTGGGTTCTCATGGATGGGGAACATACCGTTGCTGAAATCTGCATGATCATCGACCAGGAATTCAAAGAGGAGATGTCACCGGTGTTTAAAAAAGTGCGGCATTTTCTCGAACAGCTTCTCATTCTCAATCTGATCATCCTCAATCCTCCAGAGGGAGAGGATGCCCATGGGGATGCGGAAACCGAAAAGGAAGTAGATGAAGAGAAAGAAAACCAACCAGTTCCCGACGAAGAAGAAAAAGCCTCGGAATAAGAATAACTGATTCACAGATAGGACTCACCATACGAACCGTGAACGGAGGGGGGGCGGGTGGGGGGGCAGGAGCATTTGGACCTTGCAACGGATTGATTCATGGATTGGTAGATTGATTAATTGGTAGATTGATTAATTAATCGATTGATTGGTAGACTGATTGATTGATTGATTAAGGGTGCATAGATGAGATGGGAGAGGATCTTGGCTTGGCTGAAGTGTGGGCACAAACGATACTACCAATGAATCTATATATCGATGAATTATTGGACTTCCGATGGTACAAGATCATCTGGCTGAAACAAAATAGATCATGGAGTGACAGATGTGAGATTTCGCATAGCAAAATGGATACTTGTGATCGTCATCGGATTTTTCTCCATCGTTCAGTTCTTTCTGGCCCTGGATTTTTCCCACTACCGGGCAAACCTCATCGGCACCTTCTACGTGATCGGTATCTCTGGGGTCATCCTTGTTGAATTCTTTGAGGACATGTGTGATTATTTCATGGAACACCTGGAATGATCGTATTATATGCGGGAGACCCTCTCACGAAATGCTTCTGGAGGCATCCGGAAAATCCTGAAGAAGAAGAGGAAGAAAATGAAGAAGGAATAGAAGAAGATGAAGAAGGAATAGAAGAAGAGAAAGAAGGAATAGAAGAAGATGAAGAAGGAATAGAAGAAGATGAAGAAGGAATAGAAGAAGAGGAAGAAGGAATAGAAGAAGAGGAAGAAAAGGAAGAAGAGCAAGGAAATAAAGAAGTACGGTGCCAGGATGGGTTTGAGTGTTTCCAAAATTCATTAAGAAAGGACATGAGTCAATGGTTTGGAACCCACCCGGACACCAATGGCACCTGCGAAAGGGGGTTATAATATATTCCCCCGAAATAACGCGTAAAGGAGAAACTCAAGAATATCAGAAACAACCTCATCAACCAATGAATAAATTATGAAATATCAAACATCTAATATCAAATATCCATATATGTGCTAGCCTGGTTTTTCCATAAAACAATAGACCACATCATGCGGCAGAGGATTGCCTGGAATCTGAATGGTGGTCAGATCAAGGATCGAAAAATACCGGGTAAGCAGATCATTCAATTCTTTCTCGGACGAGAAGTAGAGTTCAGTATTCAATTGGGTCGTCCGTATCTTACCTGCCTCCACACCTCCGAAATTCCTGTTCCTCTCAGAAAAGCATACCGAAAGATACTTCCCCCCGGGAGCAAGCAACGACGAGACGTTCCTCACATAGGTATCCCTGTCCCCGGGGAAGATATGATGCAGTACCTGCCAGTCGTAAGCAAAATCGAATCCGCCCCCCACTCCCCTAACACTCTGCATCCTCCTTCTCCGGGTATCCTCCATCCCCGACTCGATCTCCCACGTCTCCGCTTCAGTATCGTTCGCCCTCGAGGCACCTCCCTCCTTCCCCCCATCATCCATTCTATCACCAAGCATATCCATTGCAAGAAATGTACAGTCCACCCCCATTTTCTCTGCATTCTCCCTGGCGATCTTCACTGCTGTGGGAGAGATATCGACCCCGGTCATTTCGAATCCTTTCGATGCAAGATAGATGGTACAGTTCCCGGTACCGCACCCCAGATCGATGGCCCTGCAGGGTCTAACCTGACCGCTCTCAACAAGTTGAACAAGTGCATTCGGAGGTTCCTTACTGTTCCAGGGGATCTCATCCGGAGGGAGGGTTCGGTAGATATCATCCATCGAGCGTTGGCAACAGACATCATCAACCGTGCAGGAATCAGATTTCTCATCAGGATCCTTGGAACTCATTACAGGATGAAATGCAGTTCTGGATAAAAAGAATTGAGGTGGTGTCAGGGCGGGAGTAGGTGGTTAATGCAAAGAAAAAATAAGGAGTTAAAAAATTGGTGATGGTAGCCCTGGCACCAAGGGATACTATTATGCAGGAGTTTATACAATTAACCCCGAAATAATCTTGAGATTATGTAATTCTCAAAAATGGAGAACCACGAGAAACTCTCTTATAATATTGTGAAACTATGAGTCTGAGAAACTGCGGTGTTTCCTGTTTCATCCTGGGCGATTACCCGGAAAAATACCCTTGTACCCTTTTCATGTCCTTCCCCATCGAAACCTTCAAGGTTAATCTCACCTTCGAACGTATCATTTTTCGATCCACTCGTGCCTCCACTTCCGCCACCACTGCCATGTGGATAGAACTTCATATATTCAAGTCCCATCCTGGTTATGTTTACATTGCTGGTAATTTTCGCTGATACCTTAACAGATGTATTTTTTTGTACCCCTATAAGGAAATTCAATGGATTTTCTGAGTAAAGCTTATT
>CAZTGJ010000171.1:0-7177 GCA_964613025.1 uncultured Thermoplasmata archaeon
ATCCCGGCAGCCGCACTTTGTTATTTCGTGGCATTACCCGCCTAGTCAACTTTTCACCACTATCCCACAGTGTCACTCCCCCACCCTCCCTTCCATTAAACAATGCCCACAGTGCCGCTCCGCTCCACTGCCTCCCACCCCCCCACCTCCTCCTCCCCTCTTATTTAAAATTAGTAACTGGTCATCGGGCACGCATTGCACTACGAATACGACTACGACGAATATTACGAAAACACGAAACTGGCAGGGGGGCGCGTGGGGGGAGAGGGGGGTGCAGGGAAAAATGCAACGCCACATAGGAAACCATTTAAATAATGTAAAATGAATGCAGAGGTGCAATGTTTGAATTTCAGCTGTTCGATCACCCAATAATCGTATTCGCCATAGTCCTCACCATCTCGCTGATCATTCCCGAGCTTCTCAAGGAGCTGAAGATGGTCATCGTCCCCTTCTATATTGTGAGCGGGATCATATTGGGACCCATCGCCGGCATGAAGGCAAACGATGCTTTGATCTTCATCGGGGATATCGGCATCCTTTTTCTGGTTTTCATAGCCGGACTCGAGATAAAGGAATATGGAAAGATTCAATGGAAAGAACCCCTCCGACTCAGCATCTTCTCGGCCGGAACCTGTTTCGTGTTCGGTGCGCTGATATGCTTTCTCTGTGGGTATGGGATCATAGCATGTTTGCTTCTGGGATCTGTCCTCATGTCCTCGTCGGTAGGGGAGATCATCCCCATGGTAACCTCGTCCTCCCATCTCAGGGAAAAGTTCTCCGAATTCCTCATTCCCGCGGTAATCATCATGGATGCCTCGAGTCTTTTCGCACTCTCCATGCTCATCAAGTGGGATTCGAATCCACTGGAATTCATCTTTTTCCTGATCAGCGGGTTCCTCCTCATACTTCTCATCGTGCGGATCCTCCCCAAGATAGCCATCTGGTTCTTCACCCGAAAAATCATCAAGCCACGGGAAACGGATCTCAAGTTCATTCTCATGGTCCTCATCATCAGTGTTGCCATTGGTGAGATCATCCAGCTCCACGGGATCGTCATCGCCTTCCTGGTGGGTGCGGTTCTCGGACACCATATTCCCAACGAAAAAACCCATGAGAAGCTGCACGGATTCGGGTTCGGTTTCTTCATACCCATCTTCTTTGTGGTCCTGGGAATGCAGTTGGACATTTCTTTTCTAGTGGAGGGAACCAGGGGGATACTCCTCATCATAGCGATCATCGGGACCCTGATGGTCAGTAAGATCATGGGTGCTTTCCTCTTCTCCCGGTTCAGGAAAATGCCGCGAAGGGAGGGAGCGGTACTTGGGATAATACTCTGGCCCCAGTTAAGTGCTACACTTGCAGCAGCCGCAGTGGGTTTCGAAGCAGGGATCTTTGACAATGAACTCCTCACCGCTGTTGTGTTTATGTCCATCATCACGGCAACCATGACGCCGTTCGTGGTCCAACGGCTGGTGAAATCCGAGGGAAGGATTCATGATATGAAGGATCATATCCTCATTGTGGGGTACGGGAAGACATCCGCCCGTTTAACCTACCTTCTGGACAAGGATGACAAGGAATTCCTCGTGATCGATAACAAACTCTCCCGGGTGAGATTGCTCAAGAATCAGGGAATCGAAGCCATCCTGGGGAGTGCTGATGAGAGAAGCATAATTAAAAAGGCAAATCTTGAGGAGACTCGGATCGCGGTGATCACCATTCCGGATGACCACGAGGTCTATCTGTGCGCAAAATACATCAAAGAGGCGAATGAGTTCTGTCACATCATTGCCCGGGTGCACGACTGGGAAGGGTACATGAAACTGAAGCAGGAGAATCTCATCGATTTCGCGGTCTGGCCTGAGAAGCTCAGCAGTGAGATCATCATCAAACATATGATCGACAATGAACTGTGGGATGATGAATTGTACGCATAACCATCCTGTTCATGGCATCAGGGATCGCCCCGCCTTTTTTTCACAAAGACCACGGCCGCGGAAAGGACGAATGCTGCAATCACACCCTCCATCACGGTTCCGGGAAGAAGGTCATCATCATCTCCCGTTCCCCCCCCGCTCCCCCCACCATTTGTTCCGTTCCCGTTGTTTCCTCCATTGTTACCGACATCATCGCTGATATGCTCTACAGTTAAATTGAGGGTGAGTACAGAGGAGTGATAGGTTCCATCGAAAGCCCGCACAGGGATCGAATAGCTTCCATTTTCCAGACCTGATGTATTCCAGAAATAACTCCAACTATCCGTTCCATTCACTGTACCCCAGGAAACTTGATCCAATGAAAGTTCGACAAACTCCACATACCCGTCCGGATCACCGGCAGTTCCGCTAATTACAACGGTTCCATTCACCACCGATCCATTCATAGGTTCGTCGATTTCAACCCATGGTTCCATGAATAGGGTGCCGTTCCAGGGGTAGAAGTCCACTTCATCGGTGACGTTATCCCCGCTTCCGCCCGGATGCCTAAGACGATTGTAGGGTCCTGATGTATGACCCCACCAGTTAACAACAGCATTCACCTCCTCACCATTATTCTCCGAGGTATCGATCCCGTAGGCGGAGTTTCCGCTGACCGTGCAATTCCGAACCGTCGTTCCCCTGCAGTTGAGCTGGAGATGGATCCCGCATCCGTTGTCCCTGATCTCTGAAAATGAAATAGTATTATTACTTGATTCGCTGAAGCTAAGACCATTCCCGAAGAAGCCGGTGTTGTTCGAACAAATCACTTCTGTCACCAGATTGTGATGTGATCTTTTAAATTCGATACCGTTCTCATTACCGATTATTGTACATCCCACTATCGAATTTGAATTGGAATCCTGAAAGAAGATGCCGTCAAGAAGATTATCGCGGGTTGTTATATTCATAATGAGACTTGTCTCACACTCCCGGAGATAGATCCCCCAGGTGTTATTCTCGAATAAAGAATCCGAGATCACACAATTCTGTGAACGGTATCCAAGGATGCCGTAGATATTGCCGCTAAAATATGTATCTGCGATGTCAACCGTAGATTCCAGAAGGTGGATACCAGCGTTGCCGTTATCCACACAGGAAATATCCTTGATCACGGCGGTGGAGGATTTTACCCTGAATCCAGCCCCGTTGCAGCACCCTCCCCCGGTGATGGTGAATCCGCTGACATTGACATCGGCGTTCACGACAAGCAAGGCAATCCCGTTGCCGCCCGCATCAATAGTACAGCTACCCGATCCGTTTCCCATGATATTCACCGATGTGTTGATGTAGACGTGTTCCCGATAGACCCCGTCGAATACCCTGATAGTATCGCCATTTTCCGATGCATTGACCGCATCCTGAATTGTGGAAAAGTCTGCTGCTCCCCCATCATCATCATCAACGGTGAGTGTTGCCCCCCTGGAAGGAACTGAAATCATAAGGATCCCGAGAACAAGGATCAGGCTGATCACGAGGAGAAATGCATATCCGGAAACATGAAATCTGCTGCTCATTGGAATACCTGCGTACTGTGAATTCGACAGTGATGGAATCCATAATAAACGTTTCTCTATACACCCCTCAGGTAGTAGAAACCAGACGAAGGGGTCACTCCTCCCATAGAAAAAACCAAACGATTGGGTCACACCTGTCATTGGAAATACCAATAAATGGGCCACTCCTCCAGTGGTTACCACAATAATAATAAATGAGCTATCGAAACCACATAGTATGATGCTCAAAGGAGTGCTTACTCTCCAGATCGTGGCTCTGCTCATGATGGCAAGTCTGGCTTCGATCCCCCTATCCGAAGCGAAGATCGAATATGTGGAAAAGGACTTTGATGTTCAGATCCTTCCTGACTCTACTGGTGGTGGTTTCGAACCTCACATCCTTGCCGGTCCCGGGATCGACGGAACCCAATGGTACTATGTGGATTCGCCAACAGGCCTGGGAAACACCCAGGGTGGGAATCTATGGATCTCCAAGGATCACGGAGAAACATGGACCTGGTATGACAAGGATTCTGTGTTCGGCACCTCCGGAGATTCCTACACCGTTATTTCCAAGGACGGAGCCATCTATTACACAGATCTCTATCTTTCCTCTGCATCGGTGGATAGTTCGGTGGATGGAGGAGAGACATGGATCGCGAATCCCTTTGCCTCGGTGTATACGATCGTGGACAGACAATGGCTGCAGATGGGACCAAATAGTGCTGGAGAAGAGAACGTCTATTTCTCCTTCAATCAGCTTGCCGTTGGACTGGTCATGGTGAAGGCACAGTCCACGGGAACCACGGGAGTCGCCTTGGACTGGATTCCCTGTAACTTCGGGCTTCCCATCTCATCGAACGTAGGATCACGGGATAACTTCGTCGTGGATCAGGACAATGGAAATCTCTATCACGCAAACTATCAGAGCAATGGAGTGTACTGCTACATCTCCACGAACGAGGGGAACAGCTTCACCGGGGTGAAGGTGTTCGACGAGACCGTTCACGCTAAGGTGCAGAACACCTTCATGGATATTGATGTTGATTCTGCAGGAAACGTGTACATGATGTGGTCCTCCCGGGAACATATCATGCTTGGGGTCTCCCAGGATGAGGGATCCACCTGGGATGTGAAACAGGTCACGGAAACAAACGGAACCCGGGTGCTTCCCTGGATAGCAGCCGGGGATGAGGGAAGGATCGCAATGGCATGGTATGATACCATCGATACCGGGAATCCCAACAACCTGGATGACAGTGTCTGGGATTTCGTGGTTGCCCTGAGCCTGAATGCTCTGGATGATGATCCGCTCTATGAATACATCGTCGTGGACCCGGCAGCCCATGTGGGCTCTGTGAGAACATCGGGACTTGACGGGGATGAGGGACCTGCTCCGGACAGGGATCTCGGGGATTTCATTGGGATCGACATTGATGAATTCGGAAGGGCGATCGTGGTGTTCGGGAGAGACGGGGATGACGGGCCCAATAACCGTGAGATCCCCTGTCTGTTCGGACGGCAGAACGAGGGGCCTTTCCTTCTGGAGGGATTCGGCCCGGTGGCAAATTTCTCAGTATCGACATCGGGAAAGGAAGTAACGGTGGACGGCTCACTTTCCGAAGATCTTGGTGGAAAGGAGATCGTAAACTACGAGTGGGACATGGGGGACAATACGTCATATTCCAACGTGACCTCGGTCACCCACACATATTCTGGGGACGGGGAGTACACCATCACCCTGATTGTCACCAACGAGGACGGGCTGATGATGCGCAAGGTCATGACCGTGAGCGTGGAGGAAAAGGATAGCTTCCCTGCTGCACTTGCGGGATCCATCGGTGCCATCGTTATCCTGCTGATCATCGGGAGCGTCCTGTTCATACACAGAAAAGGTCGCGGAGAGGAATATGAAAGAAAGGCAGGAATTTTGAAGACCGGATCTATCGAATGGGAGATGCCCGAGGAAGAAGATGGTGAAGAAGGAGATATCGAGGAAGAAGGGGCTGATGAAGAACCGGATGTGGAAGACGGATAATCAGGATCGTAATTAACAACTCATTAGCGGGGGGATTCGGATTTTTCCCATTACGCCCTGTTCCTGACAGGTTGCCCATACCTGGGCTTCGAAGCTCTGTACTTCTTGGGACGTGAAGGAGCGGATCTGGAAGGAGAGTTTCCTCCTGGTCTGGCGTATGTTTTCTTCCTGTTCTGTCCCCGATGCTGGCCTGACTGGCGGGGTCGTTGATGCTGTCCGGGGCTCCTGGGAGCTCCGGGTTTGTAGTAGTCAAAGCCAGGCATGGTGCGACGTTCCACTTTCGAGCCTATGACCTTCTCGATGGACCGAACGATCCCTTCGTCCTCAGGGGAGACGAGAGTGAATGCATCTCCATTCCTTGTTGCCCGGCCTGTACGACCTATGCGGTGTGTATACGCGTCAGCGGTGTCAGGGATATCGTAGTTGATCACATGGGATATGGTGTTCACATCGATACCGCGGGCGGCAATATCGGTAGCCACCAGTATCCTGAATATCCCGTTCCTGAATCCGTCCAGTGCTGCCTGGCGTTTTTTCTGTGACAGGTTTCCCTGGAGCGAGGCTGCACCGTATCCGGCCTGATTCAACTGTCGGTCTAATCGTTTGGCGCGGTGCTTGGTCCTGGTGAATACCAATACCGATTCAGTATCGGTATGGCGCAGGAGCTCCATGAGAAGATCTGTTTTGAGGTGGGGTTTCACAGGATATAGGGCGTGGGAAACGGTCTCCACCGGAGCAGTATGTCCTATCTGAATAGTGATGGGCTTTTCCATGAAGTCATGGGCAAGGCTCCTGATGGCCTTTGGCATGGTTGCCGAGAAGAGCATTACCTGCCCCTTCTCTGGAATATGACTGACGATCTTCCTGATATCCGGCAGGAAACCCATATCGAACATGCGATCTGCTTCATCGAGGACGAGAACTTCCACCCGGGACAGGTTGACCTTTCCCTGGTTTATGAGATCAAGAAGTCGGCCGGGACAGGCCACAACGATATCGGCCCCCGAGCGTAGTTTTCCCACCTGAGGTCCCTGGCTCACTCCACCGTAGATGCTCACAACGCGAAGCTTTGTGTAGCTGCCAAGGGAGCGAAACTCTTCGCTTATCTGCTCGGCAAGTTCCCTGGTCGGTGCTATGACAAGGGCACGGGTTGTATGCTTGCGTCCCTGAAGCAAACTCTCCAGTACGGGTAGAACAAAGGCTGCGGTCTTCCCGGTTCCAGTTGGAGCCAGGCCCATGATATCATGGCCTTCAAGTGCCCGAGGGATCACCTTTTCCTGAATGGGTGTTGGGGTTGTGTAGCCGAGTGCCTTGACCCGGCTGGCAATACGTCTGTGTAATTTGAAAGATTCAAAAGTCATATTAATTCCTTTACGGTGCCACGATTCATGATGATAATCGGGCGATATCTGTGTTCTAAGTTTCAAGCTCGTTCACCTACCTTGAAATTTCATTCAGGGATCCAGATAAACGAGTTATCCTTGAACCCCAGGTTTCAACCTGGGTTGAAAAAAGGAGCTCCAGCCTGTGAGCAAAACATTATGTCCTTGCACAGTCAGTAAACGCTGCCGGCTGCAACGGCCATATATAAATTCCGGTTGAAGAGAAGGATGGAAATTGAGTGAATCTGGGAGATATGTCACCTATTTCACTGCCATCAATGGCTC
>CAZTGJ010000172.1:0-7116 GCA_964613025.1 uncultured Thermoplasmata archaeon
TAGGTAATTTTAAAGTTACATTTCTAGGTAGTTTTGGAAGTTACACGACACATAAACTCTATTCGTGAGAAATCGATGGGTACCGGACGATTACATTTTTTCACGCCAATTATCATACATATCATCCCTTCTAATTTTCAACAACTCTTTGTTTGCCTCCTCACTTTGTACTGATTGATTCCCGATTATTTACCATATATACTGTCTGTCTTCCTTCCCCGATACTGTCAATTATCTTCCTTTCCTTCAATCGTTTCAGGCTCTTTGTCATAGTATTCGGTCTGATGTTCAGATCCTCAATCATGTTTTTTCGTACAGTTGGTCCTTTTCGCTTCAAGTAATTCAGTATCTTCAGTTGGATTTCAGAAATCGGGACATTCCCTAAGGCTTTCGTGGTATGCCAGGAATCATTTTTCGAAAGGAAGAATCTCCTTCCCATCTCTTTTTGTGATTGGATGTACCCCTCCCTTTCAAGGATCGCCAGATGATAGATGAGGTTTCCATATCCGATTTCGAGGTGATTCAATAGTGAAGATACATTGGTGCCTGGGTTTTCAAGAATGAACTGATAAATTTCCTTACGATTCGATTGGTTTAGAATATCATTCTTCCCGAGTTTCGTATAGAGGGGGGTGGGGATCAGGGAGCAGAGTGAATAATTCAGATACCTCTTGGAGACAAAATACAGTATAACGATGAATGGGAGACCTATTATCCCGATCGTCACTCCGGTATGGTCGACATATGGTAATGGTGGGGAAGTTGATGCTTCTTTATCGGTATTGTTTATCGTCAATTCAAGAGAATGGATCGGGGAATTGTCCTCACCATCATTGGCTTGGAAATAGAAGTGATGAATTCCATCATCCCAAGGATTCGTATCAATCTCAAGACTCCAGAATGCTGCGTTCTCAATGACATTCCAATCCCCATTTCCAATTCTATATCGTAAAACAGCATGGTCTCCATCTTCATCCTGAATGGTACCAAATATGAAAACTTCACCGGATACTTCCGAATTATTCTCCGGAGAGATTATTGATAATGACGGGGGATGATTTTGGACTATCACAGGAATGATCTCGATATTGAATGACACCTCGTCACTCCAGGCTCCGGCATCATCCTGGACCCTGAAATATATAGTATGATTACCAGATGATAACCCAGAAATCGCCACAGAGGGAGATGCCCCAATGTAAAACTCACCATCCAGTGATGAGCGCCATGCATATCCTGTGATCGTACCTTCATCGATACCTTTCCCTGTAAATTGGATAGAATTTCCTTCCAGTATTTTCACACCAGATATATTCGTGATAATAGCCGTTGGTTTTAACGTGACAAAGTATGAAATTTGAACCTCGTCACTCCAGATTCCGAAATCATCCTGGACCCTCAGGTTTATTGTATGATCACCTGAAGAAAGATTACTCGTGGAAAATATTGGCTCCATGCCGTCATACAATACTCCATCCCTATCACTGGACCAGAGATATCTAACCACCTCACCATCATCTATTCCCAATCCATGTAACTTTACTGATTGATTCAACAATCCGGGTTTAGGATGAATGTACTCAATTATAGCCACTGGTTCCCCATTGATGTTCAACAATGTGGAAACCTCATCGCTCCAACTATTGTAATTGTCCTTAACTCTGAAAAATATTGTATGCGTACCATTCGATAGAACATTTGTATAGAAAATGCACTGATCCCCTCTGTAAAACTCACCATTAATAGAAGATCGCCATGCATATTCTGTAATGGTACCATCATCCGAACCGATTCCCTCAAACCGGAGATCATCCCATCTGAGAGCCTGATCCGGAGTAATGGAGATGATTTCGGCTGTCGGTTTTTCATGTATGATCAATGTTTCATTCACCTCGTCACTCCAGTTTCCCGTATCATCCTGGACCTTCAAGAAGATAGTGTGATTCCCCAATGATAGATTGCTCGTTGAAAAAGAATATTCGGTCCCATTGTAGATCTCTCCATCCACGGATGATCTCCATATAAAACGAATAATCCTGTTTCCTGATGGGATACCACTTCCATTGAAGAAAACCATTTGATTCTCCATGGCCGGATTTAGATAAATATTCTTAATGCTTGCTGATAATTGAATATCCAATTTTAATTTCAATACGAAAATATCTTTATCCCCATTGTGTGAATCATCATAGATCCCTGAGGTCATGGGGAAATCAGTTGAAGAAGTTCGTCCTGCCATGTACACATTGCTTAGAGCATCAATTGCAATCTTCCCACTCCATTCTGCACTGCTTCCTCCAATATATGTGGAATAATGGATGTCATAGGAATCATGTCCTAATTTTAATAATAAAAAAACATCCCAATCCCCATTTTGTGAATCGTCAAAACAACCTGATGTAGTGGGAAAGTCGGATGAGAAAACTTGTCCCCCAATGTAAACATTGTTGAATGAGTCGAGTAATATTCTTTGACCCGATTCAGTTGAATTCCCACCAAAGTATGTGGAATAAAGTAACTCTGTACCGTTTGGATTCAATTTAAAGAATATTCCATCCTCGATACCATCGAGCGTATCATCTAGACAATCCGGGGTGGTTGGGAAATCATCCGAATTAGTAAGTCCGGTAACATATGCACAGTTCTCCGAATCCACTGCAATACTTTTTAAAAAATCAGATTTAGTGCCTCCGATGAATGTCGAATAGAGCAACGTCGTAAAATCATTCGAAAACTTACACACAAATGAAACCTGTCCATCATCAAATGATCCGTCATAGCAACCCGGTGTTGTGGGGAATTCAGGAGAATTTGTTGTACCGACCAAGTATACATTCTGTTGTGCATCAAAGGTAATTTCATTACCTTGATCCCTATGTTTCCCTCCTATTAATCGTGAATGAATTACTTCGGAACCATTGGAATTTAATTTGAGAAGGAAAATATCCCAATACCTCGAATAATTGTTCATCCAATTGCCATCTTGTGTAGGGAAGTTCAGGGATTGTGTTGACCCCATTACATAAGCACTACCGGAATGATCAATCAAAATATCCCTGGGAGCATCCAGAAAACTTCCCCCAATCAAAGTCGAATACAGGAGATTATTGCCATCCGGACTCAATTTACAAACAAAAATATCTCCTTTATCATTTAACTCCCAGTATCCGCCATTATAGGAATCATCATAACATCCAGGGGTAGTTGGAAAATCTTGTGAATCTGTTTTTCCTGTGATGTAAGCACATTTTTCAGCATCAACAGTAATCCTGTAAGCCGATTCATTACCGCTCCCACCGATAAATGTCGAATACAGTAATTCGGTACCATCTGAATTCAGTTTACATACCACCCCATCATAATTCCCATTCATTGTCGTATTGTAAGAACCCTGAGTGGTTGGGAAATCAGTCGACCTCGTAAATGCTGCAATGTAAACATTACCCTCATCATCTATGGCAATTTCATCACTACTATCCCGATCTATTCCTCCAATGAACGTTGAATAGATGAGAGGATCTATGATGAGAACCTCATTTTGATTATAAGCTCCAACAGTAAAAGTAATATCATTTCCATTGAGTTCATAATTTGAGGGTATTTCGGTTAGGCCTTCCTCTTTCAATTGGTAACTGAATGGGGCCTGCTCAATGAGTTCTCCGGTGGCTGAGTTGATGTGGAGATCTCCATCAGCATCAATAGAAATATGGCTTACATCATCGTATGAATAGGAAATATCTTCGGGATTCGCTCCGGGGGAAACTATAAAATCATATTTCAGTCCCTCATTCTTACAGTAAAATCTGAGATCGATACCATCGAATAAGTTCGTATAAACCACTTTCTCGTAGTTACGTACACCACTTCTCCAGTTTGAGGGGTCGTTTCCAATGAAATAATTATTCCTGTGATTTAACTCATCAACACCACGGGGGGATACAGGATTTGAATTAGTGAACGTTACTTTCATAATGCTGGTAAGATTTTCAGCATTTGTCGTCATAATAAAATAACCACTTTCAATGAAGCCAATCTGACAATCGGAAGCGGTGTAGATGTATTCCACGTCTGAATCCTCAGCTTGACCTGCATTTTCTGTAAACCAATTGTTCAATGAGGATGGAGATAGCATTACCTCGTTGGAATTATCATATTCTATCTCATTATCCCTTAAGGGTGTTCCCCATTCATTATTTAGAATAATGTGATTAAATAACATGGAAAATATTAGTAAAAAAGTTATCAAGGTCGAAGATGGAATGATTTTTTGTACCTTCTGAATATCCGCCATGTGGTCACCATCAAGACCTAATCACACAAGTTGAACCTGTGATCGGATAGGTCTTAGAAAGATTAATATCATATCTTTCAATATGTCTGTTAATTGTTAATTTCAATATTCTAAATAGAATTCAATTACCATATCATTATCGATCGAAATTAGAAAAACTCTCATATAAATAATATTTGGATAAATGAGTGAATTTTCATGGACCTTGGTAAGATATTTCTCAATTCAAATCAGTTCTCACTCTGATATAAAACATCCGCGTTGATACGTCCAATCAGTCTTATCGATTGCTTCCTTATCGAAACCTATGGTTTCAACCGGCACTCAAACAAGTTCTCACTCCATTTCAATGCCCCCAACCCCCCCTCAGCAAGCCCTACCAACAAGTATTATCACATTTCTTTCTCTGCCTTGACGACTCTGTTGAGTCATCCGGAGTGAAAACACGTTTTCCCTCGCCCTCCGCGATCTCCGCGAGAAAATATCAACCCCAACATACTCAAATATTAGGGAATCAAGTTAAAAAGTGCTTTCCTCTATCCTATACCATGTCATGGAATACACTCGATAACCATCGCTACTTTTTAAAAGACTCCATCCGCAAGGAGGTCGCCTTCCATCTCACCGATCAGAACAAAGGTGTCCCTCCTCCTCCGGTACAGAAATCCTACAAACCCGATCAAACTCTGATCGATCTTATGGGGAAGGAGCAATTCATAGGGGATTTCACTGTTTCGTTATCCCAGGCCATCGATCAGCGGATCAGTGTCCGCCAGTTCTCAGACGAACCCCTTACTCTGAAAGAGCTTTCATTCCTCCTCTGGTCCACCCAGGGGATCCGGCAAGAGGTCGGGCCCACCGCCACCCTCAGGACCGTGCCATCCGGGGGCGCCCGCCATACCTTCGAGACCTACCTCTACGCCAGGAACGTGGGGGATCTGGAAGAGGGCATCTACCGCTACCTCCCCCTGTCCCATCAGCTCGTATTCGAATTCACGGAAAAGGATCTCCGGAACAAGATCGCCCAGGCCTGCTTCGGTCAGCAGTTCGTCTCGCAAGGAGCAGCTACCTTTTTCTGGTCGACCATACCCTACCGCATGGAGTGGCGGTATCATCTTGCGGCCCATAAGGTGATTGCCATGGATGCCGGTCATGTCTGCCAGAATCTCTATCTTGCCAGCGGAGCCATCGGTGCGGGTACCTGCGGGGTGGGCGCTTATGATCAGGAAGTTCTCGATGCACTGCTTCGACTGGACGGGAATAATGAATTCGTGATCTACCTGGCACCGGTTGGAAAAGAGAAGAAGTAAAAAGCTTGATTTCAAACACAAAAACGAACGTGACTGATTTCAGGATGCAGGGGGGAAGTGGGGGGAGCGCGTTCTATGCTTGGTCTTGAACGTTTCCATTAGGCAATGATAGAAGTGAACCAGAAAACACCTTAAATAGAATCGACAATCAGGGTATCATGGACATGCATATCCGAAAAGCCGCTGATGCTGATATTGGAGAAATAATCGAGATCGCAAAGCGTACGATCCTCACATGTTATCCATCATTCCTCGGTGATAAAGCAGTGAACTATTACATCGATTCGGGTACCGTGGAAGCTTTCACTATGGAGAATCTGGGGCATTATTCGGTTATGGAGTTGAATGGCACGATCGTTGGTTTTACAGTCGTAAAAGGTAATCTTATAGATCTCATGATGGTCGATTCACCGCACCACAGGAGAGGATTGGGAACCACGTTACTCACGTATGCCGAGGATCTGATATTCAGAGATCATCAGGTCGGGCAGGTCGAGAGCTTCAAAGATAATGTACAGGCAAACAATTTTTACAAAAAGCATGGATGGGTTCTGATCAAGAAGTTCATGGAACCTACGTATGGGATTCCTATGATCCGTCTCGAGAAGCGCAGGTAAGTAGAGAAAGAGGATCAGGAGTAACATTTAGCTTACTTTCTACTTAACTCCCTCTATTCATCCTCCCACTCACTTCCCACTTTTCTCCCCCACCCCCCTCCACTCCCCCTGCCACAAGGAATGCTTCCGAAGGTCTCCGAAAATCTTTCCACCATGGACTACGAAATCACATCAGTATTATGGAAAAAGAGAACGAGAGAGTGATCCGGAATGGCAATATCATACCGTTGATGTCGGTTTTCCTCTACATTCTGCTCATGTTCTTCTATGTCCTTTACCTTGAAAATGTCTCACATTGGGAACCTATCTTCCTCATTGACGTGGATGGCGAGCTACTCTACGTCGAACTCTACTTTATCATGATGATACTTCCCATGTGGCTCCTTTCCCTCCCCTCGATACTCTTCCTACAGTACTTCCTATTCTCCAGGTTCCGGTTCGATGAGAATGAAATGGTTTTCCTCTCTTCCCGATCCCGCTTCCGGAGACGGACCCTTGCGTTCAAGATCCCCTATGCCACGATCTCCGGGATCACCCTCACCCATCTGTCTCTTTATCGGATCGAGTACAACAGTGGAAAAATGAAACACTTCACGGTCCCCATCCAGCTTATCAAACAACCAGAGAATGAGAAGTCTTTCCTGAATGCACTTGATCTACTGAGATCTTTCCATCTCTCCCACGGGCACACAGACATTATTTTTAATCCCCTGGAACATTACTACTCAACGAAGAAGGATGTATGGCGGATGCGGGGGAGGAAGGGGAAGATCGTTTTCTCTTTAGGTCGGGATCACTAACATGTGAATTGCCAATTAGATCTTTTTCAAGTCCAGGCGAATTGAACGTAAGAGTTCAGTGATCTGAAGCCCTCCTACACTGGAAAGTACACATTTCA
>CAZTGJ010000173.1:66-7009 GCA_964613025.1 uncultured Thermoplasmata archaeon
CGGGAGATCTATTCCTACATGCTCCAGCATCCATCGGATGAAGGTCAGCTCCTCTTTCTCATTGACGAGATCGCCCCCTACCTCCCCCCCCACCCCAGAAAGCCTCCTGCCAAGGAAATGCTCAAACTCCTCTTTAAACAGGGAAGGAAATACGGGATCTCGTGTGTCATGTGCACCCAGAACCCCGCAGATGTTGACTACAAAGCCATGGCACAGGCCAATACCTGGGCCCTGGGACGGATGATGACCAAACAGGACCTGGACAAGGTCAAACATATACTCAAGAGCGGTCCGCTCACCCGATATGGTGATCTCCTCAAACGACTCCCGTTATTGAAACCCGGCCAGTTCGTTCTCATCGCCCCGGATTCTCTGAAGGGACCGCAGGAGATCAAGGTCAGATATCTTATCACCGAACATGAGACCCTTGACGAGGACAGTCTCGCGGAATTCATTCCTTCGGAGATGAAGGATTTCTTCCAGGAATATATGGTGGCTTCCCGGGAAGAAGCCTCAGACCTGGATATGGTGGGCGAGGATCTCTCGGAAGAAGGCTCTCCTGAGTCACGATCTCAGCGTTTGTTCGATGTCCATGTACCCCGTGGTTCCATTCTGTTCCTCTCGATCCAAATTCCTCAGAACGTGATCATCAAGGAGGCGAGGAAGAAGCTCGAGGGAAAACTCTTCTTCAAAAGGGAAATAATCGAGGAGGTGAAGCTTCGGTTCGAACCTCTCTGGCGGGTGGGATTCAATGCAAAGGATTATTCCACCTGGCTGAAGATCCCTCTGATCGGAAAGAAAGAGATGCAGCACCACTGCGTGTATTTCCATGGGAAGACCGGAAAACTCCTCGACCTCAAGGGCAGTATCACCGACTCCCTCATAAAAGACGAGGATATTGTCTTTTGCCATATCAACACAAAACATCCGCTGAGGATGGATCACTTTGCCGAGGCCGAGATCACCATTGAAAGGACCAAGGAATTACCTGCCACGGTTCCGCGTTTCACATTTAACGAGAGTAAAGTGAGGAGAAAGCTGGAGACAACATTCGGGAGAAAACCGGATCAGGTACAAAAGCTTCTCTTTCCGGTCTGGGAATTCACTATCAAGGAGAAGGAGCTGAAGCAGAGACGTACACTTTTCATGGATGCCGTGTTCGGAAGAGAAGTGATTCTTGAAAATAAGTGAAGGAAAAGTGAAGGGATACAATTCTCATGGGTAACCAAACAATCAAAGAAAATCAGATGAGAAATCAGTAAAAGATAGTACATATTTATATCCTGAAAGGAAAATTCCATTGGGAATAACCTTTATGTATCAATCAAACTAATAAACCGAAACGTTTATTTTTAATGACCGATTTGGAATTTTCATAGGAGGCACCAAATGTCCAAACCGATTACAATGCTGATATCGTTCATTTTACTGGCTACCCTGGCCATGATTTCTATACCCATGGAGAGTGAAGGAGCCAGTTCGCCAGCAGTGCAGCCAGTGAAATTTTACATGTATGGTGAATCGGATAATGGGAACCTCAGTTCCGTGAAACCCACATCAAGCGACGATGAAACGGCAGAATGCCCTGATGGAGGTGACAAGCAGTTCCAACAAGCCTCCGTGGGTATCTGGCGCAGTGTTCCATTCAAACGGGCCGCTACAATTTCCGGAACTGTATCCTTCCAGGTTTGGGCAAAGACGACCCAGGGAACAGTCGACGATGTTCAATTCACCTGCCAGCTTACGGTGAACGGGGATCAGGATCAGGTGGATATTCAGACCAATACAAACGATACCGATTCCTCGGCAAAACTCTTCCAGGGAAGTGAAAATCTCCAAGGACCCAACACCATGAGTGTGGGAGTTGGTGACTTTCTGGAGATCGAGATCATTTATGATGGGAATGATGACTTTCTGGATGACAGTGGTGACACCGTGATTCTCTACGGCAGTAAACCCCATCCGTCAGGCATCGAGACCCCGTTTCAATCAGTCGTCATCGACTTCGAAGAGAGTGATATCGAAGTAAATGATGAGAATGCCGATGAAGACCAAGAGACCATCATGGTCACTACCACGATCAGATATGCTCTCGGTATGGATGATATGATGGAATTCGATTTCAAAGCAACCACGGCCGGATATGACGGAAGCCTGTTCGAATACGACATTATTGAGGAAGAGGAGGCCTTTATTACATTGGAATGGAAGTGGAGATACGGGGATGATCACGCACCATCCGGCACCTATGATCTCAATGTGACCACCGAGGACCGTTCCGGGAATATATGGTGGCAGACACAGTCCCTGAGGATAATCACCAATACCAGACCAAGCATTGACTTCGTTCTCGGGGAAACCGGCATCGTGGTGGAGAATGCCTACACCAAGAAAACGGGGTATATTAACGCAACCATCGGATGCTATGGTGAGGAGGGCCTGAAGGGTCTTATGCCCCTCATGATCTTCGAGGTAACAACCCCGGAAGCCACCAAAGATATCATCTACGCGTCACCTGCCATTAATACCGAATCCACGAAGATAGTCACTGTTCCTTACTACTTCAACGCTTCGGGGACCTACATAATCAAGGTTGAGGTCAATCCCAGGGATTATCCCTCCTATGAGGAATCAAACGACCTGGGGGATGCCGATGAGAACAATGAGGCGACCCTCACCATCACGGTCGGCAATAAACCCAAGACCGGTAGTGACGATGAATGGTACGAGGAGATACTCAACGACATCGAGGATGAACCTCTGTATCAGGGCGGCATCGTTGCAGCCATCGTCGTGGTCATCTCAGTCATCGCCCTGATTGTCCGGAGAAGGCGGAGCTTCGACGACGAGTACGATGACGAGTATGATGACGATTATGTGCTGTGATCATAGTTTCGGCAGATCCATTAATAAATTTCAGTAACAAAAACTATTTATCACATGGTCTGGATTTGAGGTCCAATACTATACCGCAAGGTGAATTCGATGAATCCGAGTAAAATTTTCGTAACCATTATCATGCTCTCTCTCGTGCTGACAGTCATTGCCGTCCCGGAAGGGAATGGACAGGACGTCATCAGGGAAGCGAAGAATGTACACATCAATATGAAGGCTGACTCGGTATTCAGTCCTGAATACGAATCCGGGAATGATACCGAACCTCAAAAGAAGCGAGTGTTTGCGGATTATGACGATTACGGGGCCGTACTCATGAATCAGAGATACGTTGATGTCGGCACCTGGACGTCAGATGGTATGGAAGGGGATATGACGGTTTCGGGAAATATTCTTTTCAATATCTGGTTCATCGAGGTCAGCAACAACGGAGGCTCGGCTAATGATCCGGATTGGATATTCGAACTCCAGTACAATGGGGATGCGGTTGCTCAGGTGGAGATCATGGACACTGCCAGCAGCGATACCCAGGTCATTGAGATAACAGCTCAAACCAATCTTGCCGAACCACTGAGTGTGGGTCCGGGGGATACCCTTGGAGTATATATCCAGTACAAGGGCTGGGAGGATATCGATGTGTATTACGATAACATAGACTACGATTCCGGTGCCCTGATCTCCATGGATTCTTTAGTCATTTTCAATGCTGACAAATCATCAGTTCGCTTCTACGATGCCTGGGGTCTTAACTGGGATATCAATGGGAAATATTTCTGTTTCATTGACTATGGTGGCACTATCAATATGGGTGATCTGGACACCGTGGTTGAGGATGGCGGTTCAGTGGAAGGGGACAATGGAACTTCATTCCAGACCGTCAGGATCAACTTCAACAATATCGACAAGGGAACAGGAGGTGATGTTTCCGTGACCGTCAACTATGGACCAAACGGCACCTCGGAAGGATGGTACATGGATGCCGGATCAGGAGGAGGCGGAGATGATGGAAACGGCGATGGAGGTGACGATATTTCCACCTCTACGATTGCCGGTGCAGGAGCCTTCGTAATCGTTCTCATTGGAGTTCTTGCATACCTGTTTGTCTTTAAGAACAAGGCAAAAGGGGAAGAGGAAGAGGACGAGGAATACGAAGAGGGATACGAAGGCAGTGAGGACGAATCGGACGAATCCGATGAATCGGATGAATACGGGGATGACGAGGAAGAGGAGTAACCTATTTTTCGAGGTCCATCGTTTTTCTCCTCACGTCCCATTATTTCTCATTGTTCCAACTTCATTCACTGCCATTTCCCCCACCACCATGGACTGTGTGATACGAATTAAAAGTAGTAAAGCACAAACTATTTATTAAATGGTCTGACATCCATGCATCAACTACATAACCGTGGTGACCCCATGAAAATTTTTAAAATGCTGGTAATGATAATTATTTCGATTATGATTTTTTCCGCCCTGACCATTCCTGCCGCAGAGGCCCTGAATGGTGAGAGGGAGTTCAAACTGGTTCACATTAACCTGAAGCAAGGATATGGACTCAGCCCGGAAACAGAGCACAATAGCGATACCGAAGCTCAAACGCAGACGGTTCAGGCGGACTACCAGGACGGTCTCATTGGAAGAACGGATAGACAGTGGGTTGACGTGGGTACCTGGACATCCAGCGGAATCGATAGTGCATTCACCCTCGATTCGGGACAATATAAATTTAACATGTGGTTCCAGGTTGCTGATACAGACTACCAAGCCGATCCTGACTGGGAGTTCACCCTCCGTCATAATGAGGAGAATCTTGCTTCAGTGCAAATTTTAAACACTGCCGAAAGTAATACCGAACCAATCGAGGTTTGGGCCACAACAAATATCGGCAGCCCCGTAGATGCAGCCTCCGGAGATACGTTTGAAATTTTCATTCGATACCGTGCCTGGGAGGATTGTACCATTTATTATGATAATGTCACCTACGATGCAGGTGGAGTTGGAAGTATGGATTCCGTGGTCATTCTCTCGGCCGACAAATCCTCTGCTAAGTTCCATGATGCCTGGGGGATTAACTGGGATGCCGAGGGCAAGTACTACTGTGAACTGAATTACGGTGGAACAGTGAACATCGGAAGCGGCGATACCGAGATTTCTGAAGGTGGCGACGTCGAGGGTGACAATGGGACTACCTACTCGACCACAAAAATCAAATTTAATAATATAGATGAGGGTGATGGGGACGTAGTTCAGATCACTATCAATTACGGGCATAATGAATCATCCGAAGGCTGGACAGCTAATGCAGGATCCACTGGTGGCGGTGGAGGTGGCGATGGAGACGACGATAGCAGTGACGATGAACTTTCCGTTGCAACCATTGGGGCAGTGGGCGGAGTCGTAGTTGTTCTCGCTGCTGTCATGGCCTATCTCTTTGTGTTCAAGAAGCGCGGAGAGGAATCCGAGGACGACGAGGAAGAGTACGAAGAGTACGAGGACGAGGAATACGAAGATGAGGATGAAGAGGAGTAATCCTCTTCCTTTCCTTTCTTTTTCTTTCCCGAATCACCCATCAGATCAATCATCTGATGCCATTATCAGATATCAAATAATTATTGATCATCCCCTTGGGCTGGTGAAGCCCAAATATTTTTTTCTTTTGTTACCATGAAGCTTGGGATATTGTTTTCAGGAGGCAAGGATTCGGTCTATGCATTAGCAAAGGCTATGGATAAGGAGCAGGTGGTCTGCCTCATCACCCTTATTTCCCGGAACCCCGAAAGCTACATGTTCCATACTCCGAATATAGAGATCACATCACTTCAGGCGGAGGCAGTCGGACTCCCGATCATTCGTCAGGTCACAGCCGGAGAGAAGGAGGATGAGCTGCAGGATCTCACTGAGGCAATCAGGAGAGCCATTGATGAATATGGGATCGAGGGGATCGTGACCGGTGCGATCGAATCGGTTTATCAGGCATCCCGGGTTCAGAGAATATGCTTCGATCTCGGGGTCCGGTGTTTTAATCCTCTCTGGAAAAAGGATCAGGTGGAGCTTCTGGAGGAGCTGGTAGAGGGAGGATTCGAGGTTATCATTTCCGGAATATTTGCCTATCCTCTCACCGAGGAATGGATCGGCCGAACTCTCGACAGCACCATGATCCGGGAGCTTGTTGAACTCTATGAGGAATATCAACTCAACCCTTCGGGAGAGGGAGGCGAGCTGGAGACCACGGTGTTGGATGCACCTTTCTTCAGAAGCCGGATCGTCATTGATGCCAGTTCGATCAGCGCCAAGGGGAATGCGGGAACATTATTCATTCAGGATGCCCACCTCGAGGAAAAGGGGCACCATATCAACCAACAAGAACTGATCTCCCATCCGGACCACACGGACAATGACCCACTCATCATCCCAGGGGGAGGGAGGGAACAAGGCAGGGATGACTCACCCCATATTCTCATCGTTGACATGAACGCACGTAAGGCCTCACTTTCCTTCCCTGAATTTGTCCTGCCCATTGCAAGGTGTGTAAAGCAGTATATCGAGAATACAACACGATCATTTGAATACCGCATACTTCACTATCGGGAACTCACACCTGCCGATGTTCGGGATGCCTCTGGTGTGATACTTTCCGGGACCCCACTTTTGGACAACGAGTATTATGATCATATACATGAATTCAAATGGCTGAGAGATTGCAGCACACCGCTCATGGGAATCTGTGCCGGGATGCAGTTCCTTGGGATGATCTTCGGATCCTTTTCGTTGAATTGTCTAGAGATCGGGATGGTGAAGACTCACCTCCTTCATTCCATCTCACCTCCTTCCACAACACCCCCCTCATCGATTTCTCCGCCCCCCTCTTCCCCCCCTGCATCAACTTCTCCCTCCCCCCCATTCACGGTTCCTACCATGGCAACTTCTTCATCCTCTTTACCTCCTCAATCCTTATCCACTCCTACCTCATCATATTGCCCGCCGGGGGGGGGGGGGGGGGGGGGGGGCGGGGGGGGGGGGCGGGGGGGGGGGGGGGGGGGGGGGGGGG
>CAZTGJ010000174.1:0-7000 GCA_964613025.1 uncultured Thermoplasmata archaeon
TCTGTAAGGTTGATTTTACTCATGACACCAAAGTGTATCGTTGGTTTATAAATATGGTCTAAGAACTAAATTGTCAGGACACTAGGGTATTTTGCTTTCCCCGAGAGAATCACCCTCCTATATCCAAGTGTTACTGGAGTTTTATTGGACATATCCTCAGATCTTTATCCCCCTGCACGCCCATGGTATGAAAAGGCTCTAACCTCGAATGGCCCTATCTGGACAGATCCATATGTTGAAGCCACAAAGGCCACCATGACCGTCACCGCCGCAATAGCTGTACGTGATGATAACGATGTGCTACTTGGAGTGGTCGGCCTGGACGTTTTCCTTGATGATTTCAGGAACGATGTACTTGAAACAGAACAAGAGCTAAAAGGAAAACCGTTTGTTATTAATGATAAAAAGGAAGTCATCGTTGCACCATGGCTGGATTATATTTCCATTAGTGAGACAGGAATTTTCCCATATGTTGAGGAGAAGGGTGATGAATCATTTATATCAGCCATCCAGGCTATGGCAGAGCAGAGATCGGGTTATGAGGAGGTGGTGATGGAAAGTGAAAATTATTATCTCTCTTTTGCCCCAATTGCGGGTCTAAATTTGAGCATTGGCATTCTCTTCCCGATGGAGGAGGTTTTAAACCCTATAAACACCATAAACAATGAAATCGATAAGAATCTTGAGGATTCTGAGGAAAAAGCTGAGGGAAAAGTGAACGACATGGTGACCAAATTGTTTTTTATCACCTTCTTCCTCATCCTGTTGATTGGTAGTGTGGCAGTATTTTTTGCTGAGAGAACGGTGAGCCCTATTAAAGAATTAATGAATTATGCTGAGAAAGTTGGTAAAGGTGATCTGGATGGGAAAATAGAGATCACTACTGGTGATGAACTGGAGATACTCGGTAACACATATAACAAAATGGTAGAAGACCTGAAACTCCAGATGAAACGTGTGGAAGAAACCACGAGAGAGAAGCAAAAGATCGAGCACGAACTCCAGATCGCCCATGATATCCAGAAGAGTTTCCTCCCATCGAAACCACCAGAGATCGGAGGATATCAGTTCGCTGGCATCAATCTTCCGGCACGGGAGGTGGGTGGGGATTTCTATGATTTCATAGACCTTGGAGACAACAAAACCGGGATCGTCATTGCTGATGTTTCCGGAAAAGGGGTTCCTGCAGCACTTTTAATGGGAATATCCTCGACACTTGTGAGGGCAAACGCAAAAAGGATATTGGATCCCATTCAAGCACTCAAGGAAGCAAATTCCATCATTCTCGAAGAATCAGATGCAGGTATGTTTGTTACGCTCTTTTATGCGATCTTGGATAATAAAAACCATAAGTTCACGTTCATTAATGCTGGGCACAATCCCCCTATCTTAGTAAAAAAAGCGAACCAAGAAACCACACTCTTAAAAGCTAAGGGAATCCCATTAGGAGTATTGGAAGATATGGAGTTGGAATCAAAGGAAATTATACTCGAAGAGAATGAAATGATATTCCTGTACACAGATGGGGTGACTGAGGCCGTAAATGAACAGGACGATGAATTTGGCACAGATCGTCTATACCAGCTTCTGAGTCAGGCAGAAGATACCACACCCGACAGGTTGATTGAGATGATTGGCAGGGAGATCAAACAATTTACCGGAGAAAGAGAACAGTTTGACGATATAACCATGGTGGTTCTCCAGTCCACCGGGAAGGAAAAAAGGAAAGATTGATTGACAGATCAATGGATAAAGCCAAATAAACAAATGAACTAAATATATATAGCAAAAGATTAACGGTAGATGAAATATGCAGGAAAAGAGCGTTCGGAACTGAACTTTCATCGACTTCGCACGTTAGCTCTTTCTGCTCTAATGCATGAATGATGTTATCTCAATTATTTAATGATAATGGTCATTTTACTGGACCTTTATTAAATTTGTCTGAACGTTTTAAGATACTCATCTCATTTTCTGTCTCATGTGCAAATATTCCACTCGGGAATGCACTTCATTCTTTATGATGGAATACACAGTGCCTTTTGAGAACGGGGCTACCTTTACTGCTCTTGAAATGGTTCCTTCGTGCCCGTATTCTTCCCATACACGTTTGATCTGAGCATCGGTGATCTTGGACCTGCGCCCCAATTTAACTCCCTTGGCTTTAGCACGTTCCAACCCTGCCTTCGTTCTTGAACTGATCTGGATGCGTTCCATCTTGGCGAATATTGTTATATTAGGTACAATCCACTAGTAAACGAAAGGTTGATAACCTTGAACTCAATGGTGTTGCATTCACAAGGAGTTGATATATTGTACCATACTTTGCGGCTCAAGACCATAGGTATCATTCTGGTGGGCCTCGTTGCCCTGCTAGCGCTCATGGCCGTGGCTATGTCCCCCTCGGCCTTTGGCGATGAGGACCGTGTCATCACCCTTGAACAGGATACAGGCTACAACGACGAGGGTATCCGGCTCAAGATAACGGTATATGAAGGCCAAGGGGATTACGAAGCCGAATCAAGTGAAATCGCGGTCACCCATTGCGAGTATCGGCAAATTGGCAGTTTTTTCACACCTTGTCTGGAAGAGATTTGAAGAGAAGTCTATAGTCAAATATCTGCGACCACGCGATAACCTCCGGTCAAGATCACTGAAGGGCAATCCTCCCCCGCTCCATTATCACAGAGCAATTTTGCCTTCCTTTTAACCAATACATCAATTTCTCTATCTTATAGCTCATCACCGAATGCAAACATCGTGATGGCCTCTCACGATCTTTAATTATTCCATTTCCAATTCATAGCAATCTGGATTGGGTGGAATGCAGAAAGTTGGTTGGTGTTTTCCATTCTCCTTGAGATACTAGTGGATGAAATCATTGAGGAATTACTGTGGGTTCCCAGGGAACAGTAATAAATACTTGGCGTTTCACCCCTCAGTTCCTACACATGAAGATACACCATTATTACAACGAGGGAAATCCATGAAAGTTGGTATTATTATCTATTCAAATGATTCGGAGACGGTATACAACGCATTCCGTTTTGGGAACTTCGCTTTGGGTATGGGGGATGAGGTAAAAGTGTTCCTCATGGGGAAAGGTGTGGAATGCGAATCGCTCGATACTGATTCATTCAATATCACAGAGCAAATCCGGACCTTTCTTGACGAGGGGGGAACAACATATGCTTGTGGTGCCTGTCTCGAGATCCGTCACTCCAAGGCCTCGGAAGTATGCCCGCATTCAACAATGATGAAATTTTATGAAATTGTGGATGATTGCGATAAAATTGTCACATTCTGAGGACGTCGCCTTGAGGAGGCTCAGATTCGATTAAATGCTGCAACAATTCTGGTATCTCATTTCCCAAGCTTGGTGAAAAGTGCCTTCTTCACCACTTCCCAGTAGGTGAGAGAGACAATCGCTTTTTCTTCCAATTTCGATTTCGAGGTATCCTCCACTTTGTCCTGAATATTGATTTCATCCCGGAAATCCAATTCTTCTCCTTTTTTTGGGATGTAGGCCAGTTCATATCCAAGCGGTGATTCCCAGGATTGACTGTAGGAAAGACTGGTGCTTTCAGCGTGTTTGAGCTTTACGATAAGCCGTATTCCACAACCCATGCAGTATGTGGCATTCTCTGGCAGCTCGATCCCGCAATCCCTGCAGTTTGGCATGGCAATCAGCAAATACCACGTTCTGTTGATTATTTAAAGATTACTGATTGGCAAGTATCACGTTTACTGGTAAACGCATGGGTCTAGTTGATATTACAGAAAACGTAAATAGTAATCAGGTAGTAAATTAAAAAAATTACCATTCGCTGAGGTCAAAATGATGGAATACAGTAGGGTCATATTGCTGGGTATTGTTTTCACAGTTTCAGTCTTGACCGTGATCTCACTGGGGGGGAAGGGGGTGGGGGGGGAAACGATTACGGTGGACGATGACGGGGGAGCTGATTATGAGAGGATACAGGATGCTATCGATAATGCCACACAAGGAGATATTATTCGAGTTTTTGATGGAATGTATGATGACGGCGCAAGAGTAAATAAAACACTGACTCTGGTGGGGAACGGGTCAGAGACAACATCGATCGACACTGAAGGAAGCATGTGGGTGGTACTCATCACAGCAGACTGGGTGAATCTGAGCGGGTTTGAGATACTGCAAGGGGATATTGGATTACGGGTTGTATCCGACCACAATACAATTTTCGATAATTATTTCGCTAATAATGATGATGGTATCTGTTTGGAAGGGAATGACAATATCATTGAAAATAATACGTTCTTCCGCAATGAAAACGGTATCTACCTCCGATACTCCCGAAACACCATTCAAAACAACACGTGTATAGAAAATGAGATTGGAATCTATGATTATTCGGGAAATAATAACATTCATCGTAGAAGTAATATCATTCATAACACGCTAACAAACAACAAATATGGAGTTTACTCCAGCCGTACACGTTTCAATACTGTCTCGAACAACACCTGCTTGAATAATACATATGGCTTCTATCTTTGGGACTGTAGGGAGATGATCGTGAAACGGAACGTATGTTCGGATAACAGTTGGTATGGGATAGTATTATTCGACTCCAATTCGAATGAACTGTCCAGGAATATCTGTGATAATAATTTGATTGGCATCGGACTCATCGATTCAAGGGACAATTCAATAGCCGGAAATGAAATGATTGGCTGTGGAGTGCTTATCCGGGGCAATTCCCATACTGCATGGTCATCTCAGTCATTTGATGGAAAAAATTCGGTCAATGGAAAACCTCTCTATTTCTATAAGAACACTGAGAATCTGACAATTCCCCTTGGGGCCGGACAGATCATTCTGGTGGACTGCAGGAATGTGATCATTGAGAATCAGGTGCTGGATAACGGGACAGCAGGAATGATCGTGGCATACTCAGAGGTCGTATTAATTTCCAACAGCTGGTGTTCGAATAACAATGAGGATGGTATCATCATTCGGTACTCTTCCTATGTCAGCATAATGAACAACTCCGGCCTCGAAAATGGGGGAGATGGAATCTCGCTACAGAAATCTGATAATTGTACAATAACCGGGAACAACTGCTCGGGAAATACCGATAGTGGCATATTTCTCGATTCTTCGTCGAACAACACCATTGATTCAAACATGTTACTAAGAAACAGAAATGGTATCTATGCAAGCGTATCAGATCACAACCGGATCATCAATAATACCTGCTCATTGTACGGAAACTATGGAATATCAATCTATGACTCAAACAATTGTATCATCGAAAATAACACCTGTTCATTGAACAACAATTACGGTATCTACCTCCGCGATTCCAGCGACTGCACGATTACGAACAACACATGTTTGAACAATGACCAAGGCATCTACCTCTGGTACTCCAGTAAATGCACAATTAAGAACAACATATGCTCAGCGAACAACCACATCGGCATCCTTCTCCACCAGAGCAAAGACAACATCCTTTCAAACAACACCTGTTCATCGAACAGTGAGAAGGGTATCGAGCTGTTCTCATCAAGTAACTGCAGGATCACTAACAATACACTCGTATCCAATTACTATTATGCTATCTACCTTTACGACTCTTGGGGCTGCACAATCACCAATAATACATGCTCATCGACCATCTTCCACGGAATCCGCCTTTCCTCCTCCAGCGCCTGTACAGTTACGAACAATACCTGCTCGAACAATAACATTGGTATTAACATCTACCGTTCCGACAATAGTACAATCTTAAACAATACATGCGAATATAACTGGAAAGGAATCAGCCTCAGGGAATCTGACACTATTACGATCATAAGCAACACGATTGCCGAAAATGATATTGGGATCTCATTAAAATATTTTTCAAAAAACGCCACAGCCTATCAGAATCTCATCCACGACAATACTGAATCTGGTATCAATGCCACGGAAAACAATGGTTTCGCAATAAATGCGATTCACAATTGGTGGGGGAACACTAGTGGTCCTTATCACCCGACAAATAACTCCGAGGGAGAAGGAGATAATGTTACTGATTATGTGCTGTTCGATCCATGGGTTGTCCGGGAGGATCCGGAAGTACATAGAACATGGTTTGTGGACGATGATTCCCCAGATGATGGAAATGGATCCCGAAAATATCCTTTCAACAAGATTCAGGATGGAATAGATGCAAGTGAGACAGGAGATACGATAAGGGTCTTTGACGGAACATACATCGAAGATGTAAAGGTGGACACTTCAGTTAATTTAATCGGGAACGGAAGTGGAAGTACGATCATCCCTGAAACGTGGGTCGGGGTGGAGATAACTGCTGATAATGTCACCATCTCGGGGTTTTCCATTCTCGGAGATAGGGATTCGCTTGTCATGGCGGGAATTTATGTGCGATCTGATCGAAATACGATCTCGGATATTGTCTGCTCGAATTTCGCAAATGGAATTCAGGTAGATGATTCGTCAAACACGAAAATCCAAAATAATTCTCTAATTGGGAACGAATGTGGTATTCGTATATTCGATTCTAAAAAATGCATGATTATTAACAATTCCGAGAGTGAGAATGATTATGGGATGGTGTTTCAGAATTCCTACAATCTCATACTAAAAGAGAATGTGATGGGGGGAGAAGGAATTGGTATCTTCGGATGGTCAGTTGACCATTGGAACTCACACATCATCGATGATTCAAATCATGTAAATGGTTTACCAATATACTATCGATGTAATCTTTCTGATATCACAGTGCCACAGGGGTATGGACAGATAATACTGGCAAACTGCACAAATCTAATGGTTGAAAACCAATATTTCGATAATCGAAGTTCAGGCCTCTGGATAGGTCATTCCTCCAATATGTCCATTCTGAACAATACTATCTTACATACGGAATGGATGGGTTTATATCTCTCCCACTCGTTAGGTTGTAGGAGCACTGCAAGACTATAAAATGTGGACACTGGGGCGATATGT
>CAZTGJ010000175.1:0-6937 GCA_964613025.1 uncultured Thermoplasmata archaeon
CTTCATCACTCAGGGAATGAAAATCGCACTTACTTCACATGGCTGAACTCTTACAGAAAAAGGAAAAAAAGAAAAAGGTAGAAAAGAAAAAAATAAAGGTGTGGGAATTACCCCACGAAACAAATAAAATGAAAAAATTGCCGAAGAAAGAGTCTTCCAATCCTCGGCTTGACTCAGCAGCTTACTCTTCGGACCGGATAGGCCTGAATTTGTACCCGTACTGGATCACACCATGCTTTCCCTGCTCGTTGATCTTCCGGAACACAGACTCCACTTTGGTGCCTATCTGCACCTCACCCTCACGCCAGTCAACGACCTGACCAGTAACCATGGGCCCTTCGTCGGTCTTGATCAGCGCGATAATGTATGGAACCTCACCCTTGAAGTTATCAGGGGCATCATGGATCGTGGAGAAGGAGTACACCTCCCCATATCCGGAAAGCGAGAACTTTTCCATCTTGCCAATGCTCTCCCTGTGGCACTCCGGACAGACTTCCCTGGGCGGGAAATATGCTTCTTTACATGCTCCGCACCTGACACCTTCCAGGTTGTAGCGAGCCTTTGTTTCTCTCCAGAATCTTGGAACCTCCATTAGATCACCTCTAAGATATGTACGACTGAAGTAGCACCCGTTCCCCCCACATTCTGGGTGAGACCGATACGGGCATCCTTGACCTGACGATCACCGGCATCTCCTCTGAGCTGGTGGGCAATTTCCACTGCCTGGGCAATTCCGGCTGCTCCCGGCGGGAATCCACGTGCTTTCATACCACCCGAGGTGTTGATGGGCATTCGACCACCGATTCTCATCTCACCGTCAAGTACAGCCTGACCCGCTTTCCCCTTTTCAAAGAATCCGAGGTCTTCCCCTGCCATGATCTGACCAATGGAGAAGGAGTCGTGAACCTCTGCCAGGTCGATATCATCTGCGGTTATTCCAGCCCTGTGGTAGGCCCGCTCGGCTGCGATCTTTGTGGAGAGGATGGAGGTGATGGTCTCCCTGTCGTGAAGGGCAAGTGAATCCGTTGCCATACCGCTTCCCCTGATCTTGATGGGTTTGCCGGTGAATTCCTCTGCCCGCTCAAGGGGACAGAGCACCAGCGCTGCTGCTCCATCGCTCAGTGGTGCACAGTCGAACATCCTCAGGGGGTCTGCGGTGATACCGCTTCCCATGGCCATTTCCAGCTTGATGGCTCTCTGGTACTGGGCCATGGGATTCATGGACCCGTGGAAGTGGTTGTTCACTGCAACCGACGCAAGCATTTCCTGTGTTGTGCCATACTCATACATGTGCCGTTTGGCCATCATGGCGTAGAGTGAGGGCAGGGTAGCCCCATAGAAGGTCTCCCATTCCTGGTCCGCTGCCGAGGCCATGATCCCGGTTGCACGGGCATCACCCACATCGGTCATCTTCTCCATGCCCCCCACAAGGACGACATCATGAAGTCCGGATGCCACGGCGGTGTACGCCTCTCTTAGTGCCAGACCACCCGATGCATCCGCACCCTCGATACGGGTTGCGGGCAGGTGGAGCTTGTTCATTCCTGTGAAATCACTGATAAGGGGGGCAAGATGCTCCTGCTTGATGAGAAGACCCGAGGCCATGTTCCCCATATAGAGCGCATCGAGATCCGTACTGTAGATCCCGGCATCCTGAATAGCGCCGAGACCTGCTTCAATACCCATGGAACGGATGGATCTGTCCCAGAGTTCTCCGAAACGGGTCATTCCGACCCCGATAATTGCTACATCCCTCATATTAGGCACCTCCCATGTGGATCTTGCTTCTGAATCGTGCATAGGTTGCGTAATCAATGAACTTCCTACCCTGGATCTGGCTCGCAATAGTGGGTGCGGCATCGCGATTGAAATTTGCCATTTCATCGGTTACCGTGATATCGAATCCATCGGTACCTGCACCGGAACCGTATGACACAGCAAGGATCCTGTCTCCGGGTTTTGAAACATCCAGCACCGCACTGAGACCCAGCATGACCGCTCCCGAATAGGTATTCCCGATGATCGGGGTGAGAAGACCGGTGGAGTACTGTTCCTTGGAGAATCCGAGCTGTTTAGCAGCCCGTACCGGGAACTTCCCGTTGGGCTGGTGGAGGATGATGTGCTGGTAGTCCTCGGCTGTGGTCTCCATGGCATCCATCATGTTCTTTGCGTTGGTGAGAACATGCCTGAAATATGCTGGTTTTCCTGTGAACCTTCCGCCGTGGCTTGGATAGCGCTGTCCTTCCCTTCTCCAGAAATCCGGGGTATCGGTGGTAAACGAATATGTGTGGTTGATCCGGGCAATGATCTTTTCCTTACCAATGATGAATGCGGCTCCTCCGGCACTTGCCGAGTATTCCAGGGCATCTCCGGGAGCTCCCTGTGATGTGTCGGCTCCGATTGCCATACCGTATTCGATCATTCCTGATCCAACCAGACCCATATTCGTCTGGATGGCTGCGGTTCCAGCCTTGCACGCAAATTCGTAATCAGCCGCTGTGAGATGCGGTGCAGCTCCCACGGCCTCCGCAACAATGGTGGAGGTGGGTTTCACGGCATAGGGGTGGGACTCCGAACCCGTGTAGATGGCCCCTATCTTTGAGGGATCCACTCCACAGCGCTTGAGCGCGTATCGTGCCGATTCCACCGAAATGGTGATCGTATCCTCATCGAGATAGGGAACAGATTTGCTGTTGATCCCGAGATTCCGTTCGGTTGCGTCACCATCAGCTCCCCACACCCTGGCAATCTCGCCTGTGCGGATCCTGTGGCTTGGTATATAGGCTCCATATCCTACGATTCCAGTATCGTTCATGTTTTCACCTAGATATATTTCTATTATTGTTGATCATTATTCTTTCATTCATGTGCTCATTCAATTAGCGGAATATCATGTTCTATTCAAATTGACAATCAATAATCTGCAGTTCTTCATTTCCCGGTTCATCAATATGAGCAGATCCCATTGTGCTCAGAGATCTTTGAGAAGTTTCCTGAGTCCGTTCATGGAAATGTTCGTGACAACCAAAGGTATCTCCTCGCGCTCCGCAAGTTCCTTCGCCAGTTTGTCCACGTGCTTTGGTTGAATATAGATGACCATAGCCGGTTTCAGGGGATGGGCCCGTATCGCGATCATAGGTGATCGTCCGGTTTTCACATCCGTAAAGAGGAGGGCTCTCTGACTGCTCCATCCGTAGAATCGAATGTAGTCGGGTGAATTGAAAGTGACAATTGCTTTAAGGCTGTCAATGATGGTATAGCCATGAAGTTCTTTATCCAGGAATTCCGCTCCGGCAAGGACTTCTCCTTCGATGACATCGATAAATTCACGTGCGGACCTTCCATACGGGAATTCCCGAATTTCCTTGATGACCTCGTCATCCGGGACCTCTTCATACTTCCGCGAAACTTTACCCCCTCTCAGATCATCGATCTCCAGTAGAGCATTGACGATCTTTCTGATACTACCGATACCAGGTGACTTGCGCCTCCCGGATTCATAATCGCTGATAATTGACGGAGACAGCTTGATGTGCCGTGCCAGATCCTGTTGAGATATCATGAAGATATCTCTCCATTTCTTGATGGTTTGGCCCGGCGTGTCCGAAAGCGTGATCTCACCGGCTATCTTCTCGGCGAAAGTTCGGTGCATGCATGTGGCGATTTTCAAATCATATATAAGAATTGCCGTTGTTCAGCTTCGATGGATGTCGATATCATGGCATTGGACATTTCCCGAAAACATGATTACAAGGGAATAAATCACGGTTCACGTAATTTCGGCTCACACCCCCACTCACCTTTATCCACCTACTCATTCTCACACACATCCCTTCTCGCCCACACCCTTTCCCCCCTACCCCACCCCCCTATGATCAGTTGCTACATTTACCGAGGAACACCATGGAATCACAATTCGTTGGAGAATCAGCCGCGATCTTCGTTTCGCTCATGTGGACGATCTGTTCACTTCTTTTCGCAGCAGCAGGGAAGCGCCTAGGAATCCTGAGCCTGAACGGATACCGGACCATCATGGCACTGAGCCTTCTGGGATGTTCACACATCATTCTTTTCGGGTCCATTGTTCCCCAGGCCAACAACATGCAGTGGACCGTTCTGGCTGTGAGCGGGATCATTGGGCTGGGAATCGGGGATTTCGGCTACTTCGGGGCACTGGTGCATATCGGTCCGCGACGAGGTCTGCTGGTCATGTCCACCCATCCTATATTCTCCTTGATCTCCGCCTATTTCATTCTCAATGAAATCCCAGGACTCTGGGCGGGCGCTGGAATCGCCATCACCCTTCTTGGGGTATTCATTGTCATTCTTGAAGAACCAGAACCAGAATCCGAACTTGAGGAAGTGCAGGAGAACAAGCGACATGCTACGGGTAACCAGAAACTCGGGGTCATGTTCGCCTTCGTGGGGGCAGTGGGACAGGGAGTGGGTTTTGTTCTTGCAAAATTCGGGATGGAGGATGCCGGAGGA
Source organism: uncultured Thermoplasmata archaeon (assembly GCA_964613025.1). Taxonomy (GTDB): domain Archaea; phylum Thermoplasmatota; class DAOVMN01; order DAOVMN01; family DAOVMN01; genus CAZTGJ01. Next base: position 4,489 of record CAZTGJ010000175.1, read on the forward strand.
AGCAGTTCTGATCTCGACCCTCTTTCAGCCACCCTCATACGGATGATCGCAGCCTGCATTTTCATATGGATCGTGATCATTGCCAGCGGACATTTTCCCTATGTGCTTTCCAAGCTGAAAGAACGAAGATCTCTGAAACTCGCTGCCGGAGGATCATTCTTCGGACCTTTCATCGGCGTGTGGATGTCCATGGTTGCTCTGAGCTATGCCATCGCAGGGGTTGCCGCCACTCTCATGTCCCTGATGCCGGTGATCGTCATTCCGGTGATCTGGGTTTTACATAAGGAAAAAACGAATCTACGGGGGATCCTGGGTGCACTTATTGCGGTGATCGGGGTAGGGATCCTTTTCCTTGCTTAGGCTTTGTTAGACCCGCAATCCCTGGCTTTACTTCCACCCGCACAGCTCTTTCATTTCGTCTATGAGATGAGGCCAGCTCTTGAACACGATATCCGGGCTGATTTTCTTCGTATCCTCTTCTCCCCAGGGCATCTTCGAGAAACGCCATTTCCTGCACAACCAAGCTGTTTTCATACCCACTGCATGGGCTCCCTTCACGTCATAGTTGTAGGAGTCCCCGATATGCATCACCCGCTCCGGGGCATCCTGGAGACCAAGTTCTTTCAGGGCAATTCTGTACGGCAGTTCAGCGGGTTTTAGCTCGCCCACCTCTTCCGCCTCGATGATAGCTGTCCAAGGGAATCCCATAAATCCCATGCACTCCAGCTTCCCGTGAGGCGGGTAATCAGTTACCACGGCGATCTTGATATTATTGTCAAGCGCCATTTGGATGAACTCTTTTGTCCCCTTGTAGGGTTTCACACCGTGGAAATCCTCATTCCATCCATCGTACAGAACCTTATCAATCATCTTCCTGCATGTCTCGAAATCCTTACCGTAGGTTTCTGACATGATCTGTGCCTGGCGCTTCCGGAATTCCGTATGATGTCCTTCTTTTCTGATCAACTGGCGTGTTTTGGTCAGCCGTATGAGCCAGGGTAGGTAGATCCCCCACCGATGCAGCCGGGGAATCATCATCCTCGGATAGTTGTAGAGATTCGCATCCACATCGAATGTGATGGCTTCCAGTTCTGACCAATCCTTTGCTCCAATTCCTTCCGGCATGATCTCATCCACCTATAGCTATCTCCATCTAATTGAGTAAAAGGCCCCAGGAATATTCGCTGTTTCCCGTCCACTGAGTGCAGTCCTCCTTATGGACCTCACCGTTCTCATCGGTGTACTCCAATTCCATGACCTCGGATGGAAATTCATTATAGAAGAATTTGTTCTTAAAGTACTTCTTCCTTTCGAATTCGTAGGTCGTCTTTCCCAGAGTTTGGATCTTCACCCTGAGTTTCTCATCTCCAAGGGTTCCTGTTACCTCGAATAGTGGTAATCCATTTTCATCCCGTTCCACATGGTATCTTGCGTGCTTGAACCGTTTGGTCTCTTCACCCTTCGGAGTATAATTGAGGTTCTTGTTCAGGAATTTGAATCGATTGTCCATCCATGGCCGGCCCTGCGATCTTCGTGCGAACAAGTGGGGACCAAGGAACGAGGTGAAGTAGGTGAGGTAGGAACCGTCATCCTTGTGAAAGACACCCCAGAGCCAGGGTACCGCAGGCGAGTTCAGGGTGATGTTCTGCATGTAGAGGCTGCCCACGATTTTTCGATCATTTCCTTTGCTGTTCAGTGAACCGGTAAACTTGGAATTGTAGATCTTCAGTGCATCGAACCCCATCTTTTTCGTGAGGAGCGTTCTCTTGTAACCCACGGGGGGGGTGGGGGGGGAAACGGTGTCGATCCGCAGATCAAAATCATTGGGATCTCTGCAGAACCGGAGAGAAAAGTGGTCCTTGTCATGGGTATGGTGCACATCGTCCGATGTGATCTGTAAACTCTCCGTGGTCTGGATATTCTCGAACCGCGATACACGTGGCACCGTCTCCTGAAACTTTTTTCCATCCCAGTACCAGAAGGTTGTCATCCCGTTGTAAGAGAATTTCTCGGGAGAACCGCTGAGTTCTGCCGAAGGCCCCCAGTCTTCCCCATTGACGATAATGCCAGGGTAGCTCTTCGTAGTCCAGAAAGCAACGATCTGTTTTCTGATCCCGTCCTCCTTGAACATGAACATCCACCACCACCAGATGAAGTTTCCACGGGTGGAGAATTGACGTGCAGGAGGAAAATCACGAAGATATTCCGGGTTTTCAGAAGGTGTTATCTTATCGATTGGTTCGAACATCAACGCACCTGTTCTGCATATTCTATAAATTTTTTTCACTTTCTGTATTCAGAAGCAGTTTACATGGTGTTTGTGTATTCCGCCTCCCCCGCCTCTGCCCCCCCACAGAATTGAATCACGTGTTTTTCATATTTCGCTACTCATTCTTTCCAGTATCTCCGAAAGGATTTTGAGAGATACTTCAGTCAGGTTTAACATTTT
>CAZTGJ010000176.1:0-6917 GCA_964613025.1 uncultured Thermoplasmata archaeon
AACGAGGGAGAGGGAACAAAAAGGAAGTTGATAGAAACGAAAAAAGGGAGCTGTAGTCAGGAAAATAGCGGGAGATCATAAGGTACAGCGAGATGGGAGTCGTTTGATCGGGATCAAGTGCATCTTTATTATACCATCATGATATCAGATTCATGGAAAAAGACAAAAGAGAGTGTAAGAATTCATTTGCCGAACACCTCAGGAAAGAGTGAAAAACAAGTATGGAAACGATCCGTTTCAAAAAGTATCCATTGGATATAATAACGGAAAAATGAAAAGACTCATAGAAATTTTAAATTACTTTGCGAAATTAGGGATGCACCATTTTAGAGGTCTCACCATGACAACCGATACAACTGAGAACGAATCCATTAAAAGCAGAGAGTATTCCACGGTAACTGAGGTCTCTGGACCCCTCATGGTTGTGCAAGGGGTAGCAGGAGCAGCTTACGGTGAAGTGGTAGAGATCAGAGCCCCTGACGGAAAAATTCGGCTGGGACAGGTTTTGGAGACCCGGTCTGATGCTGCGGTGGTTCAGGTTTTCGAGGGCACACGAGGGCTGGATACTGGAATCACTTCGGTTCGATTCACCGGAGAGACCATGAAGCTGGGAGTTTCCCAGGATATCCTGGGAAGGGTCTTCGACGGAACCGGCAAGACCATTGACGGTGGTCCAGAACTCATCCCGGATCAAAGACGGGATATCAATGGAGAACCTATCAACCCATCCGCACGGGAATATCCCAAGGAATTCATCGAAAGCGGCATTTCAACCATCGATGGAATGAACACCCTTGTTCGCGGTCAGAAGCTTCCGATTTTTTCGGCTAGTGGACTCCCGCATAATGAGCTGGCAGCACAAATAGCACGTCAGGCCAAGGTGAAGGGGCAGGGGGAGGAGTTCGCTGTTGTCTTCTGCGCCATGGGGATAACAGCAGAGGAAGCCAACTTTTTCAGGGCCGATTTCGAACGGACCGGGGCACTGGAACGTACTGCCCTCTTTCTGAACCTTGCTGATGACCCGGCAATTGAACGACTCATCATACCCAGAATGGCTTTGACTGCCGCAGAATACCTTGCTTACGATCTGAACATGCACGTACTGGTGATCCTTACGGACATGACGAACTATGCCGAGGCTCTTCGGGAGATCGCCGCTGCCCGGGAAGAAGTTCCGGGAAGAAGAGGATATCCAGGGTACATGTATACTGATCTCGCCTCCATCTATGAACGGGCGGGAAGGATCAAGGGAAAGGAAGGTACGATCACCCAGATCCCTATTTTGTCAATGCCGGATGATGATATTACTCACCCGATCCCTGACCTGACAGGATACATTACCGAGGGACAGATCGTGCTTTCCCGGGACCTTCAGAGAAAGGACATCTACCCACCGATCAATGTGCTTCCATGTTTATCAAGGCTTATGAAGCAGGGTATTGGAAAAGGCAGGACACGCAAGGACCATGACGATGTGTCCAATCAGCTTTATGCCTTCTATGCCGAAGGACGGGATCTGAGGGATCTCGTTGCAGTGGTAGGGGAAGAAGCACTTACCGAAAGGGACCAGATCATTCTCAGATTCGCTGATGAGTTCGAAGGCCAGTTCATTACACAGGACAGGGAAAAGGGACGGACCATCGAAGACACACTTTCCCTTGCATGGGAGCTCCTTTCAATGCTTCCACCTGATGAACTGCGCAGGATCGATGAGGATTATATTGCCGAATACTATCCAAAAAAGTAATCTGCGTCCTCTTCCCCTTTCCCACCCACCCCCCTCCTGTAGGAGGAATTACGTTACCAAACTATTATTCAATAAAGTGAACTGCAATTTTTCTTTTTCGTCATCTCCATGATCATATTCATTATGTTCTGAATTGTACTATTATACTTTTTGAATTGAAGCATCATTGTTGCTTTCAGTGACATTTTAGTTGCAATTTTTCCACCTAATCACATGAAATATTTTCTATCTATCACAAGAACGCTATAATTTCTTTCCAAACCTTATTAGAATCGGAACAAATTATTTAACCGATCCTCTGTTTGAAAACCGAAATCTTAATATCCATTTCCCATTGGCCGGTACATAAATTTACTCTATGCTTTATGCTATACACGGAGAGATGACTATGACGAAACGTGTCTATTCCTTTCATGAAGGAAATGCGGATATGAAAAACCTCCTCGGGGGAAAGGGTGCGAACCTTGCTGAAATGACAAAATTAGGATTACCGGTTCCTCCAGGTTTCATCATAACAACTGAGGCGTGTAGAGAATACGTCGAGTCCGGAAATATGCTCCCTGATGGACTCATTGATGAAATTAAGGACCACCTGAAAGAACTGGAAAAGAAAACAGGGAAAAAATTTGGCAGCTCCACGAATCCACTGCTTCTATCGGTTCGGTCTGGAGCCCCCGTTTCAATGCCTGGTATGATGGACACCATTCTCAACCTCGGATTGAATATAAAGACCACAGCAGGAATGATCAAGAAAACGAAAAACCCGAGATTTGTGTACGACAATTACCGTCGACTGGTGCAGATGTTCGGTGATGTGGTTCTCGATGTGGAGCATGCCCTCTTCGAAAAAACAATCCAGGTAAGGAAAAAAACGAGGAGAATCACGCAGGACATAGACCTTGATGAAAAGGATCTGAAGGACATCTCAACGAAATTCCGCACTCTTGTGAAAAAGCATGGAAAACATGAATTCCCGGAAGACCCCATGGAACAGTTAATCATGGCAGTGGAGGCAGTTTTCGGTTCATGGATGAACCAACGTGCCAATGATTACCGTATATTGAATAACATTCCGGATGACCTTTTCACCGCAGTAAATATCCAGACAATGGTCTTCGGAAATATGGGTCCGGATTCCCTCACAGGTGTTGGATTCACCCGGGATCCCGGGACGGGAGAAAAAGAGCTCTATGGGGAATATCTGGTGAATGCCCAGGGTGAGGATGTCGTTGCCGGTACCAGAACCCCAAAACACATTGACGATCTCAAAGATGAGTTTCCAAAGCAGTATCTGGAATTTGCCAGGATCTGCAGGATTCTCGAACGGCATTATAAAGAAATGCAGGATCTTGAGTTCACCGTTGAAGACGGAACTTTCTACATCCTCCAGACCCGTACTGGAAAAAGAACGGGAAAGGCTGCCGTGAAGATCGCGGTGGATATGGTGAAGGAAGGTCTCATCATCACCGATGAAGCAATAAAAAGGGTGGACCCCAATGCTGTGGAACAGCTCCTCCATCCGGAGATCGATCCAAAAGCTGTTCGCGAGCACAAACCGATTTCCATAGGACTTCCCGCCTCTCCGGGAGCGGCATCGGGTATCGTCATTTTCGAAGTTGATGATGCCATTGCCCGCGAAGCCGAGGGGATCATCCTCACAAGGATCGAAACAACACCTGAGGATATCAGGGGAATGGCCGCATCTGTAGGGGTTCTTACTACTAGAGGGGGGAAGACCTCTCATGCCGCTGTGGTTGCTCGTGGAATGGGCAAACCAGCAGTTACTGGGATGGAGGATGCCACCCTGAGCTATGAGAAGAAGGAACTCAGGTTCGAGGATGGAACCGTAATCAAGGAAGGAGACACCGTCACCATTGACGGAGGAACCGGACATGTATATCTTGGAAGGATGCCCACAATAGAAGCGGAATTCACAGAAGAGCTGGAGATCATTCTCTCATGGGCGGATTCCATACGAAGACTCGACGTTCGGGCAAATGCCGATACTCCCAAGATGGCTGAACGGTCGCTTAAATTTGGTGCGTCCGGAATAGGACTCTGTAGAACTGAACGAATGTTCAATTTCGAGGACCGCCTGGAGATCGTTGTGGAGATGATCCTTGCGCATGACAAGAAAAAGAGGCTCAGAGCATTGAAAAAACTTGAACCCATGCAGAGAAAGGATTTTATTGATATTTTCAGGATCATGAAGGATTATCCGGTAACCGTCCGGCTTCTGGATGTTCCCCTTCACGAATTCCTTCCTCCGGCCGAGGTGCTCATCAAAGAGGTTATGGAGATGAAGCAGGAGGGGGCATCGACTCGAGAAATAAACGAGAAGCAAAGGGTGCTTGACCGGGTCAATGAGTTGAAGGAAGTTAATCCGATGCTTGGTCATCGTGGAGTGAGATTGGGAATGACCTACCCTGAAATCTACGAAATGCAGGCACGATCCATATTCGAGGCGGTGGCCTTCCTGAAGCAGAAGGAAGGCATCACCATTGTTCCCGAGATCATGATCCCACAGGTATCCACTGCACAGGAGGTCAAATGGGTTCATGAAAGGATAGAGGAAGTAAGGGAAGAAGTGGAAAGGAAGAGCGGAAGTGGCAGTATCGAATATCGGTTTGGAACCATGATCGAGGTTGTCAGAGCCTGTATGAGGGCAGGAAGGATCGCGGAGAGAGTTGACTTCTTCTCCTTTGGAACAAATGATCTGACTCAGGCCACCTTCAGTTTCAGCAGAGAGGATGCTGAGAACAAGTTCCTACCACTTTATGAGAAACGAAAGATACTTCAGGACAATCCATTTGGGGTTCTGGATGTGAAAGGAGTTGGTCGATTGATGCGAATAACCGTTGAATGGGGAAGGAAAACGAAACCTGACCTCAAGATCGGAATCTGTGGTGAGCATGGAGGAGAACCCCGCTCCATTGATTTCTGCAACTCAATCGGGCTTGATTACGTATCCTGCTCCCCATTCAGAGTACCGGTTGCCAGACTTGCAGCAGCTCAGGCCTCACTTCGCAATAAAAAATGTGAATGACCATGATCAACAAATTCTTATTCCAAAATCGAATGTATTGATGAAAACTCAAACGTAAATTTCAATCGCCACATCTTTCTCCACGTGTATCACCTATCATCGATTACCCCCCTTTATGAGAAAAATTAATGACCTGCCGTTCTAGGCAAATTTCACATTCCCATTCATGATCCGACTGAAGATCTATCATGCAAATCAAGATGACCCAAAGAAGTGCTCGGCCCGGAAACTGGCCAGAATGGGCTATGCCACTCTGTTCAGAGATTATTCTAAAATAGGCAATGGGATCTTATTGGACCCGTTTGCGAAGATAGCTATCTCAAGGGAAGACAGAAGCACAATAAAAAAATCCGGGATCATCGCACTTGACTGCTCATGGAAAAAGGCTGAGGAGATGTTCCCCATCATTCGCAACAGGACCTCACCCCGAGCCCTCCCTTTCCTCCTTGCAGCAAATCCGGCAAACTACGGAAAACCATTCAAATTGTCCACTCTCGAAGCTTTCGCTGCAACACTCTATATCATTGGAGAACGGGAGCGGGCAATAGAACTTTTGAGTATTTATACTTGGGGCGCACAATTCGTCAATCTCAACAAAGAGCCCCTTGAAGAATATGCGAATGCCTCGTCTAGTAGTGAAGTAGTAGAAAAGCAATATCTTTTCATAGATCCTCCTGAGGAAAGTGAATCACTATAACGACTATTTACGTACTCGGGCGAGTTATTTCCCTCGTTTCAAATCCTAATATTTTTCATTTTAGAAACAAAAAAAAGAGCCATTTGACTCACATTTATCTTATATCATCGCCGAATTCTTTATCGAATTCTGAAACAAGGGGTTCCCAAAGGTCTTTCCCAAGACGTGAATCTGCCATCTCCTCATCGAGAGATTGGGTGATGGAAGGGATTTCTTCTTTTCCCAGTATCTCCATGGATGGGTACATTTCAACAAGAATCTCAAGCTTATGATTATGTCCAAGTTTGGGTTTGAATATTGAGCATCGTACGGTCATCCTCTGGGTTGACTTCAGGAACTGAGAGAATTTAATGTTCTTGAGGCGGTCGAGGAATGTATGAAAGAAGTTCTTATTCACCGCAATGATCTCAATGGAGAGATTGTATTCGGATTCGTTTGTTTTAATTACCTCGAACTTCTGAATTTTCAGGATTTCGATAATTGTTCTCACAACATCATCTCTTGAAAGTGAGGTGCGAGAATCCGGAAGATGATAGGTTTGCCTCATGGGCCTGGTTAGAAAATTCTCTTCAGAGGTGGGAAATAGCTCGACGATGCCATGGGTTAGCTCAGTGAGCATACTATCGCAGAGCTTTAAATCGGTTTGCCTTTCAGCCTCAGATTCTGTAATACCCGGGATTTCAGGCAAGTGATAGAATTCCATTATCGGAAAAATTGAGAGAAAAACATTGGAATTGCCTTCATGGTCTGGAACTATGGAGAAATGTATTGCTGCTCTCTGGGCTTCGGGATCGGATCGGCGGGAACTCATAAGTTGATACTTTAATACAGAAAATATTGATTTGTTTACAGCTTTGATGTGCACCGTTTCCATTTCGTCCTTTCCTATGCTTTGCACGGGATAGTCCTTATCCTGCAACATGGTTTCAAGTGATTTCACAACGATATCTGATTGAGAATTGATAGTATATGCCGCATTGAACATGATGGTATCCCCAGCTGTTACACAATCCACATGAACCTGATACTTAAAATTTCGCATAATCTTTGAAAAATAATATAATGAAACTGGGAATTGAACCTCTTGAGGATAACGTGTCCCGAATGCGAATTTCAGAACAGATACTTCCCTAAATAGCTTAACTAAAGCATGAGTATGATTGGCGCGAGGTGGGGGATTCGAACCCCCGTGGGATTGCTCCCAATGGATTAGCAGTCCATCGCCTTAGCCGGGCTGGGCCAACCTCGCAGGATGAGGCTCCTGACGTTTATTCTTTATTAAATTATTTTTCGATTCAACACGTAATATAATATTCCATGTCTATATTTGTCTATTGTTCTATTCTTCCTCAATACTAGTTTTGCTATTTGTAAACGTAAGAGTTCAGTGATCTGAAGCCCTCCTACACTGGAAAGTACACATTTCA
>CAZTGJ010000177.1:0-6883 GCA_964613025.1 uncultured Thermoplasmata archaeon
TATGATCTTCGAAGTGATTTTCTCACTCGGAACTCAACTCGTTCGGAACTACTGTTCATTGGGAATGGTTATTATAGAATTAGGAAGGGTGAACATGGGACGTCGTCATAAATGCATTATGTGCGAAATATTAATAAGATAAATCCAAAAATTCCATCCCACCATCGTATTGGTCGTTACTGTCATACAGATAGCTATCGAGGAATTTATTATGAGCGATCTCATTTTAGAATTACAGAATCGTAGGGACCAACTGCAAAAAAATGCTGAAATTCACAAAAGGAAAAGAGACGATCTCAATGAGAATACCAAGAGCTGTGCCCGGGAACGCGATAAGCTGAACCAGGAAATCAGAGGTATTATCGGCAATGCAAACGAGCACCGGGAAACGCGGGATGGCTTCAACGAAGACGTGCAGAAGCACAAGGGCGAACGGGACAACATAAACAAGGAAGTGTCCGAGCATTCCACTGAGATCATGGAGCTTAAGAAAAATATCTCCCCAGCACGAGGTCAGATGCCCATCCATAAACTGAAGCGCGAGCTTCGGGACCTCGAATTCAAGCAGATGACCTCCACCCTTTCTCCCGATAAAGAAAAGGAACTTGTAGACCGGATGAAGCACCTCAGTGCAACCGTCAAGGAGCGCGAAGAGAAAGAGCAGACTCCGGAGATCAAGGAAGCCGTTGCCAAGTACGAGGATGCAAAGGGCAGGGCAGAAGATGAGCATGCCAAGCTTCAGGAACTTGCAGACAAGGCCCAGACAGAGCACGACCAGATGCTCGAACTCTACAAGAAATCCGAGAAGCTCATCAAGAGAGCGGACAAATCCCAGGGCAGTTTCATAAAATCCAAGATGGATGCTGATAAGGAACATAACACAACCATGAGACTTGTCAAGCAAATCCACGAACTGGACAAGATCATAATTGGATTGAAGATCAAACAGAGGTTTTCACAGAAATCCAAAAAAGAAGTCGACAACAGAATGGAAGCAAAAGAGATCTTCAAGAAATTCAAGGACGGAGAAAAGCTCTCCACCGAGGATATCATGCTTCTTCAGAAAACCGGATTCCTTTGAGGATTTTCATGAATATCAAATTTCTCGGCGGGGTGAACGAGGTCGGCAGACTCGGGATGATCCTCGAGACTTCAGAAAAAAATTATCTGTTCGATTACGGTATCTCCCCCACGCGACCCCCCCAATATCCACTTCCCACCCCACCGGTTGATCTTGCTTTTCTCAGTCATGCCCACGTAGATCACTCCGGAATGATGCCCTGGATGGTGAGCAGGTACAAGGTTCCCATCATGGCCACCCGGGCCACTGCAGCCATCTCCGGACTCCTCACACGTGACAGCCTGAAGGTAGCTGCTTCCGAAGGGTATGTGGAGCATTATTCCAAGAAGGATATCAATCTCATGGAGAACTCATTCGATCTCGTTGAGTTCGGGGATACGCGGGATGAAGATGGGTTCGGGATGGAATTCCACTCCGCAGGCCATATTCCCGGGGCAACAATGTTCCACCTCTCAGGCGAATCGGATCTTCTGTTCACCGGGGATATCAATACCATCGAGACCCGACTCGTGGGTGCCTGTAACCCCGTGAAATGCGATACTCTGGTAATGGAGTCAACCTATTCGGGAAGGGATCATCCCGACAGAAGGGATCTCGAAAAGAAATTCCTCGATTCTGTAGACGAAGTCGTTGCCCGCGGTGGCACCGTGGTCATCCCTGCCTTCGCAGTGGGTCGTTCCCAGGAGATCCTCAATCTTCTCAACAACTCACCCTACGATATATGGTTCGACGGGATGGGGAAAGAGGTTACGAGGCAGTATCTCGAGCATCCTCAGTTCCTCAAGGACCCGAGAGCAATGAGGGAATCTTTTCAGCAGGTAAATATCGTTCACTCTTTCTACGGTAGGAAGCATGCGCTGAAAGGGGACATCATCATTACCACGAGCGGTATGCTCGACGGCGGACCGGTACTGTATTATTTGGAACAGCTCAGGAAGAATCGCAACTGCGGGCTATTCCTCACCGGATATCAGGTGAAGGGAACCAATGGGAGGCTTCTTCTGGAGACCGACAGGATCGATATCAAGGGTATTCAGGAAAAGGTGGATATGGATATCCGCTTCTTCGATTTCTCGGCTCATGCCGGGCACGATCAGCTCCGGGAATTTGCCAACAAGTGCGATCCGTCCAACATCATTCTGTTCCACTCGGATCAGCGTGAGATCCTGGCCAGTGATCTCCGGGAAGACGGTTTTACCGTAATGTTGCCGGATACATCCGAGGGCATCGAATTATAAAATCAGAATGGAATTCCCCCCATTCTTCCCACCTCCAGAATTGCATTTTCCTTCCATTCAGTTGTTACACCTCTCCCTCATTCCCGGATCACACTTTCTTTCTACCCCCAGATCGCCTCTGCTCATCTTTCCATGATTGCATTTTCCTTCCACCCCCAGATCATACCTCCTCCTCCCCCTTCATGCCCAAATCTTCACATCCCCCCTTCCCCCCCACTCCTTGTCTTTTTCAGATTAATTTTTATATGAATATGAGGAAGCTCTGACGGGAAAACCATGGAACAAACCCAATTCGTGAAGGAAGCAATGTTCTACGAACAGCTCGATGAGAAGAGGGTACGCTGTAAACTGTGTGCCCACAATTGCCTTGTCGCAGAGGGAAAGGTCGGTGTCTGTTCCGTACGGAAGAATATTGGGGGGAAACTTTACTCCCTGATCTATGGGAAAGCATCCTCGGTATCCGCAGATCCCGTGGAGAAGAAACCCCTTTATCATTTCTATCCCGGAAGTTCGGTCCTGTCATATGGGACCGTTGGGTGCAACTTCAAATGCCTCTACTGTCAAAATTGGCGGATATCCCAGGTGAAGCCTGATGCCTACGATCTGAGAACATTGGGAACGGCCGACCAGATCCTATCCCAGATGCGGAGGTATACGTGTAGCGGCGTTGCCTTCACCTACAACGAACCCACCATCTGGTACGAGTTCGCGTATGACATCGCCCAGGCCGTGAAGAAAAAGGACAAGTACACGATCTTCGTTTCAAATGGGTACATGAATCCCGAACCTCTGAAGAAGCTGGCTCCCTACCTGGATGCGATGAACATCGATCTCAAAGCCATTGATGTGGAAAAATACAGAAAGCTCAGCAGGGCCAGGATCGAACCGGTGCTGAATACTCTCAAGCTTGCCAGAGAACTCGGGATCCATATCGAGATCACTACCCTTGTGGTCCCCGGATTCAATGACAGCACTCGGGACCTGGAGAAGATCTGCAACTGGATCCACGACAATCTTGGTTCGGATATCCCATACCACCTCACCCGGTACCATCCCGATTACCATTATGACGCTCCTGCCACACCTCTGGACAAACTCATCGAGTCCTATAAGATCGCGAAAAAGGCTGGTCTTGATTATGTCTATCTCGGGAATATCATGAAGACAGATTACGAGAATACCAGATGTAAGAACTGCTCGACAATGCTGGTGAAACGGAGGACCCGTTTCGTGGAGAGATTGTATTCCATGAAGGATAACAGGATATCCTGCCCGAAATGCGACACCCAGATACCCATTATCGATAAAAGGCGCAAGATAATCTGAGATTGATTCATTCCCTTGATGTCGATTGATCCTTTCCTTCGTTGTCCATCGTTTTCAGCTCCCATTTTCTCTGGAATCCCTGTGATCCTTCGAAGGTTCACAGGATATTGACCCCAAAGTGCCGACATTTTTTTATAGTGCGATAACACCACTTCACGGATGATCATCATCAAGCTTGGCGGGAGCGTGATCACCAAGAAAGGCGATTATGCTACACTGAATTCTGCAGTGGTGGATACCCTGTCCCGGGCGCTCTCCGGATACAAGGGAAGGGAATCTTTGATCATCGTTCACGGTGCCGGGTCCTTCGGCCATATCCTGGCAAAAAAGTACTCATTGAAGAATCCGTCACCATCTGCGGACCTTCCCATGGGTATCTCCAAGGTACAGCGGGATGTACGACAGCTCAACCTTCTGATCATGAACAGCCTGATCGATCATGGAATTCCAGCAGCTTCGATTCCTCCGGCAGTGTGTTCCGAGCTTGAGGATGGTACATTGGTCTCATTTGACAGTTCGGTATTCAGGAGATTCCTTGATCAGAATACGATACCCGTAACATTCGGTGATGTGGTACCCGATCGGAAGCGGGGAGTTTCCATACTCTCCGGCGATACCATCATGGAGCAGCTTGCCATTGACTTCACAGTTAGTAAAGCCGTCTTTGTGCTTGATGTGGATGGATTCTTTGACAGGCCTCCCAATGAGGATGGAGCAGAGGTTTATCGTGAACTCGATGCCGAAGCTCTGGAGGGAGTGCTTCGTACAACACCGGTAAGCTCAAAAAATATAAGTGAAGTTGTGGACATCACGGGCAGTATCCGTGGGAAAATGGAAAGTGTGTTGCGGATCGCACGTTCCGGGACCGACTGCTATCTGGTAAACGGAAGGGAAGGGCCCAGGATTTCCGATATACTCAATGATAGTCCAACGATATCCACAAAGGTCAAAGGTGTAAAACGATGATAATCAATCGAAAGGAAGAGCATCTGAGAATTTGTCTGGAAAAGGATGTGGCAGGCGGCTACAATCACTGGGATGACCTGCAATTCGTTCATGAGTCCATCCCGGATTTCGATATGGATGAGATCGATCTGACCATTGATCTCTTCGGCAAGCGTCTCAATGCTCCCATCATTATTGCAGGCATGACCGGAGGATGTGAATCCGGTAAGGTCGTGAACAAGAACCTTGCTGTGGCAGCGGAGGAGCTGAAGATCGGTATGGGTGTGGGTTCACAGCGTGCAGCTCTTGAACATCCGGAACTGGCGGACAGCTACAGTGTGATACAGGATTACAAGATCCCATTGGTGTATGCCAACATCGGCGCACCCCAGCTCATCAGGCAGGATGACGGTCACGAACCCATCGATGCTGATTCAGGGAAGCTGGCCATGGAAATGGTCGGTGCTGACCTCCTGGCGATCCATCTCAACTATCTACAGGAGATAGCACAACCTGAGGGTGATCTCAGGGCAAAAGGAGTTCTGGAGTCAATAACCAATCTCGCATCGGAACTACCTATCCTTGCCAAGGAGACCGGTGCCGGGATATCAAACAAAACAGCATTGCATCTCAGGGATGCGGGAGTGAAGGGGATCGAGGTGGGGGGAGCCGGAGGCACCAGCTTTTCTGCCGTTGAGGTCTATCGTGCCGTGGAAGCCAAGGACCATCTCAGGGAGCGACTCGGACGAGCATTCTGGGATTGGGGGATTCCGACTCCCGTTTCTGTGGAACAGTCAAAGGTTGGACTTCCGATCATCGCAACGGGTGGACTCAGGAACGGACTTGATGTGGCACGAGCATTGAGCCTGGGGGCAGATGCCGGAGGATTCGCGCGTCAGCTTCTGAGACCGGCAATGGAAGGCTCTGAAGAGGTCATCAGAGAGATCGAGCTCATTATCGAGGAATTGAAGGTTGCCATGTTCCTCACCGGAGCACGGAATCTGAAGGAATTACAATCATTGAAATTGATCAGAACGGGCAGGATCAAGGACTGGGGGATATTGAATGACCAGTAATACAGTGGAGAACGATAATTTGTCTGAACTTGAAGAATTCATCAAACACTCGGCTGAAGAGATCAGGGGAGTTATGGGTGATAAGCTCAAACATTCCCATCCGAAAAGCCTCTACGATGCAACACGATATCTTCCCATGCTCAAAGGAAAGAGACTGAGGCCTATCATGTGCATCCTTGTTGCCAACGCCTTCAAAGGTGATGTCATGAATGCAAAGGAATTCGGTTCCGCCCTGGAGCTTGTGCACAATTTCACCCTGGTTCACGATGATATCATGGACAATGATGAGAAGCGACGGGGAAAACCCACGGTCCACATCAAGTATGACGAGGCCACGGCGATCAACGCAGGTGATGCCCTCTTTGCAAAATCCTTCGAGGTCCTGACCGATCTTGGTCTTCCTTCTGAAATGGTGGTAACGCTGGTTAAAGAGGTGGCAGTGATGGCCAGGTGGATCGTTGAAGGGCAGCAGATGGATGTTCGCTTCGAGAACAGAAAGCGAGTGAGCCAGTCCGAGTACCTTGAGATGATCGAGAAAAAGACAGCGGTAATGTTCCAGACCGCAGCAAAGGGTGGAGCGATCATTTCCAATTGCGATCCGGAAACTGTGGATGCCATGGCGGAATTCGGAAAGACCGTTGGTATCGGATTCCAGGTCTGGGATGATGTTCTGGATATTATCGGGAACGAGCAGAAGCTGGGAAAGCCGGTTGGCAGCGATATTAGGAAAGGAAAGCACACAATCATGGTGATCCATGCATTGAACAAAGGTACCGAAGAACAGCTTGCGATCCTGGAAAAGGCCTTTGGCTGCGGTGTCAAGGGGTCCGAGAAGGAAGTGCATGATGCCATCGGAGTGCTCAAGGAGATTGGAAGTATCGATATGGCGGCACAGATGGCCAAGGATTTCGCTGAACGGGCAAATAACATCCTGGACACAAAAGTTCCGGATTCTATCTATAAAGATCTGCTTCATGATCTTGTGCATTATATGGTCATCAGGGAACGGTAAATAGAATTTTTAACGGCTCCTTATCCCCTTTCCCCCTCTCTCTTCTCCATTCCACCCTCCACCAATCTTCGCTATCTCTTCCACCGCCCCTCCTTCATTTTCATCCTCCCCTCCGCCATTCTTTGCCATTTCTTCCACCGTCCCCTCTTCTTCATCCCCCCCTCTCCCAATCATCTCCATCTCTTCCACTGTCCCCTCTTCTTCA
>CAZTGJ010000178.1:0-610 GCA_964613025.1 uncultured Thermoplasmata archaeon
GATATGGCTACCCCTCCCCTCTTTGAAGATTTTCATACTTTATGTACTAAAATAAACCTTACGTACTATTTCTCAATAGACGGAGGTATTTTTTATGCCATATTATTTCAACACATCTCTTAATTTGTCATTCGAAGAAGCCTTGGAAAGGGTAACCGAGGAACTCAAGAAAGAAGGGTTTGGTGTGCTCACGGAGATCGATGTGAAAGGAACACTTAAGAAAAAGCTGGATGTTGACTTCAGGAACTACCGCATCCTTGGAGCCTGCAACCCACCTTCAGCGTACAAAGCACTCCAATCGGAAAAGAACATCGGACTGATGCTTCCCTGTAATGTGATCGTTCAGGAAATGGAGGACGAGAGAATCGAGGTTGCCGCAATCGATCCCGTTGCCTCCATGATGGCTGTGGATAATCCCGGTCTGGAGGAAGTCGCTCTGGACATTCAGGCCCGGATGAAAAGAGCCATTGAAAATCTGTGATGGAATAATCTACCTCACTGTCTACATACGCCCACAGCGTCATTTCATTCCATTGCATTCCACCGTTTCCCACCCTCCCCACCTCCCTTCCTAATTGCCTTTCGGCTCTGTGATCATCCAACTATCTTC
>CAZTGJ010000178.1:620-6827 GCA_964613025.1 uncultured Thermoplasmata archaeon
TCCCCCCCGCCCCCACCCCCCTCCCAAATGCCCTTCGGGCCCGCGCCCCCCCCAACATCCTCCCATTCCCCCCCCCCCCTCTTTTACGATTTTTCCCATCGTCATTTTTCAATTATTATCGTCATTATTCATCGTCAACACTAATGTCGTTTTTCTTCTTCGGCATGAATGTCGTTTTCCTTATTCATTCATTGATGTCGAATATCATCACCTTTCTTTAACTTCGAGTATCGCGAATAATCCCTCATGCCCAGAACTTGCTGGTCTTTGCAAAGGTGACCTCGGCCTTGAGGATAGCACGAAAGAGATCGTATTCATCAGTAAACATCTTGGATAATATTCTCCCTGCAGTCTTGGGTCCCACCCCTCTAGCCGACAGGACGACTACTGCGTTCTTTCCGTACTCACGTATAAGGCTTGCATTGGTCATGAGGTCCTTGATCTCCTTCTGCTCCTCTGAATTCAGCTTTCTCTTTTTCTTGATCTTCTTCTGAATGAGGGCTCTTCGGTCCCTGTCATGACCTGATATAGCGGCCTGCATGGTGCTGGAACAACTGCTGCACGAGAGGTTGGGGGGGAGGTCTTTGATTCGGTAGCGGATGGTGGAGCCGCAGTTCATGCAGACGAGGACCATCTGATAGCTCTCCAGTCGTGCCTTCAGTGCTTTGAGTATGGTATGGCTTGCCCGTTCCGGATTCATGAGCTCTCGGCGGTTCTCCAGCCCCTCGATGCCGATGGGGGAAATTGGGGTCACCCTGATATCGATAACACCGTCCTGGATCTTGTCGATGACCTCCCGGGTGTGGTTCACGTCCATTTTGTCCCAGACCACTTTGTTGAGCGCTTCCTGGTAGATGATGGTATCCTTGAACCGGTCCATGAAGGATTCCAGGTGGATATGGTGGAGGTCTGCGTCCGCGGAGATTATGCCGAACTTCCGGGCAATATGGAAGAACTGCCATTTGAGATAACTCGAATTCCTGAGAACTTTGAACAGCATGGGGCGGAGGGTGGAAGCGGGGAAGGTGTTGATGATCTCGATGACCTCGTTGGGAGCGATCCTGCGGGATGATTCCATGATTATCCGGTACGGATCAGTGGTGAAGCGAACGGCTGTTCCCTGCCGTGCCGAGATGAGAGCGGTCAGGAGTTGACCCAGTGTTTCATTGATCTTTGAGCCGAAACAGCAGTTCACGATGCAGAGCTTTCCTCCGTTCTCGACGGTGATGAGCCTGTCCGTGGGAATGGAGATTCCCTCGTTGATCTGCCGCTCCACATACTCCACGAACTGGCTGAATGCTTCCTGGGTCACCGGATACCGTGTCATGATGCTTTCCGAGGATCTCGTCTTTTCCGCCAGTTTGCGCCTGACCTTCCCGACTTCTCGTGCGATCGAAAGGGGAACCGGGATATCTTCCCCAACCCAGTCTGGCAGGACACCGAGGTCTGCGGCTGGTTCCACAAGGACCTCTCCCTGGTCGAGCTGCACGAAGTTCCAGTTGTTCCCGCGAATGATGAAGGTCCCCTTGCTTTCCAGGGAGATGGCAAAGGCCTCGTCCAGGGTGCCCACGATCTTTCGTGTGGTGATGTCCCTGATGAGGTAGGTCTTCTGGTCCGGGATCATGGAGATATTGTTGTAAAAGTATTTGATGGACCGCTTTCCCTTGCCGAAGTGTTCGCTGTCACTCCAGATTACGCCCGCTCTGGTGAGCTCGTTCACAACCTCCTGATACGCCTCGTCTTTGAGATAGCGGAATGGAAAGCTCCGCTTGAAGATATCGAATGCCTTGCTGAGCTCGAATTTCCGGTATTCCATGGTCATGGCGACAAGCTGATTCGCACATACGTCCATGGGGGAATAGCGGACCTCGATACCCTCCAGATCCTCAGACAGAGATTTCCTGCCGATGACCATGCTCTCGGCAACCTCGTCCGGACCCACAGCCAGTACATGGCCCCGGGACACGAGATCGGTTCGATGCCCCGCTCTTCCCAGCCTCTGAAGGAAGCGTTCCACCTGCCTTGGTGAGTTGTACTGGATCATAAGGTCTGTTCGGCCCACATCGATTCCCAGCTCCATGGAAGAAGTGCAGATGAGTGCCTTGAGGCTGCCGTTCTTGAACTCCTCCTCCATTTCGATCCTGATGCCCTTGGAGAGCGAACCATGATGGATCCCCACCTCCAGTTCGGGGGCATAGAGTTTCATGCGGGAGGACAGGATCTCAGCGGTGTCCCGGGTATTCACGAAGAACAATGTGGATTCGAAGGATTCGATCAAACTTTTTGCCAACTTTAGTGCTGCAATAAGTTCGGGCCAGACCTGGAGTTTGTCAGAGAGGTCCTCATCCTCCTCTGTGGCCACGGCACGGTCGATGACCACTTCCTTTTTGTTCAGGGATTCGATCTTGACAATAGAGATGTGCCGGCTGGTCCCGGTGAGAAAGAGACCTACCTTTTTCGGATCTCCCACGGTTGCGCTCAGACCGATCCTCTGGAACTCCCCTGCCCGTTCCACCAGTCGCTCGAGAGCCACTGAAAGCTGGGCTCCCCTGTCGTCGGTCGCCATCTCATGAATCTCATCCACGATGATCCACTTCACATTGGCCAGGTGCCGTACCAGTTTGCTTCCGGTGAGCATGATCTGAAGGGTTTCCGGGGTAGTGATCAGAAAATCAGGAGAGGTCTTTGATTGCTTGGTCCGTTCATATTGTGTGGTGTCACCGTGGCGAACAGCAACGTTGAGCTCCAGAGCCTCCCCCCACTCCTTCATCCTCCTGAGCATATCCCGGTTTAATGCGCGCAGTGGTGTGATGTAGAGAATGCTTATCCCCTGGGGATTCCCCTTCTCCCCCCCCTGTTGAAATGTTTCCCTGTTGAGTATAAAATTGTGAAGAATTGGTAGAACCGCAGCTTCTGTCTTTCCGATCCCGGTTGGGGCTATAAGTAGAACGTGAGAGCCGTTCAGTATCTCAGGTATCGCCTCCTCCTGTGCATGGGTGGGAGTAACCATCCCTTTGGCAACGAGTTTTTTGCGGATCTGAGCATGCAGTTTCTCGAACGGCATCGTTCAAAGGATTTCCAGTTGGTTGTTAAATGTTTTCGGGAATTCGTCAGGATTGATTGAAATGGATTTGAATACGAAGATATGACGTTGGAATGGACAGCGGGGGAGGGGGCGGGTGGGGGAGTGAGCATTTATGCGAGGTCCGATTGAATGCGATCGAGGTGCGAAGTACCGAGGGCCAGAGGAACACGAAGTGTTCTGAATGTTAGCATTCGATAAGGGATGTGGAATGAAATGACACTGCGGGCGAAAACATAGGCGTGGGAGGGGGGGAGGCAGGGGAGTGAAGTGGAACGGAATGACGCTGAGGGCGTTAATCAAGAGTGGGGGGGTGGCGCAGAGGGGGGCAAACTGATGTGATGGGAGCAAGATTTGAGAATGAGTGTTGACAAGAGTGCGGGCACTGTATTAGTGTAAAAGCAAAAAAATAACAAATGGATGGGGGGCAGAGGGGGTGGGGGGGAAAGGGTAATCGATAGATACCCAGCGACGGGAGCAAGGCTCATATAATGCCTTGGACTATCGGGTCGGTATGAAGAAAGTAGAAACGAATGTGAACAAACCGTTCTACCCATTACCTGCTGTGCTGGTGACCTCAGGAAAGGAAGGAAACTGGAATGTGATGACAGCGGCCTGGGCATCGAAAATCTGCATGGAACCACCGCATCTTGGAGTTGCGATCAGGAAGGAGCGTCTGACCCATCCGCTCATCGTTGAGAATGAAGCATTCGGATTGAATCTTCCGACAACCGACATTGTGGAGGCTGTGGATATCTGCGGAGTCGTATCTGGAAGGGAGATGGACAAGTTCAAGCGGTGCAATCTCACTCCGGTCGCCGGGCCGAAGACCGGGGTAGCAGTGATCGAGGAATGTCCGGTGGTCTTCGAGTGCAAGCTGGTGAACACGGTGAACATCGGAAGCCACGACTTCTTCATCGGCGAGGTGGTGTCAAGACTGGTGGATCCTGATTACATGAGGGAGCATGGGAAGATCAACTATGACGATCTGAAACCGCTTATCTATCTCTCCCCGCATTATACCACGTATGGGGAGATCATCGGGACCCATGGATTTTCCAAGAAGTTGCTGTGATTATTCGAGGATGTTGGTTCTTAAGATTGCAGTTGCATCGGACGAATCATACTGCCCTTTCCACTTCCCCCTCCCCACCCCCACTCATGGATGGTGTCGTTTGTTTCTGTCAAAGATTAGGTGTAATTTGCCATGTCGACTTCTGAGACAATGAAGTGCAATGTTGCGTCGTAGTCGCCATTCCCATCGCCATATGCTTCTTGTTCAACATCCAATTCCAATTCACCCTCAGGGGAACCAACACCGCTAATGCGGAGATTTCTATTGTAGATATTGAACCTCAATTGTAACGTTACGAAATTATCATTCATTGTGACATCCATCTCATCATCGGCGGTTCCATCATCAGCATCAAAGCAGTTAACATCAATAGTTGTAGTGTAAATGTCGTCAGAAATATTGATCCTGTAGACAATATCAAGATCTGAGGAATCAGAATTCTCGATCGGATCAGTGACGAGTACATCACTGTTGTCGTTATTACTCAGGTCAAAGAAGAAATCTGCACCTTCCTCCTCGCCGAAAAGGTTGACCTCCTGAATGGATTCAACATCGTCGTCCGTACTCACATGGGTAAGGTTGAGGGATAAACCGACGTCAAATAGAGGAACAAAATCAACAAGATCATCATATCCGTCTGAATCGGTATCCTTCTTACCGGGGTCTGTTCCAAACCATTTTTCTCCTGTATCGGAAAGTTCGTCACCATCAGAGTCAGACGTTCCATGAGCAACAAGGATCCCGTACCATATCTCAGTGGTGGTGGGATCATCATTTTCATAGTGACTATACATTGAAACCGACTTCACGAGATAGCCAAGTTCCGGCGAATAATAGACATCCTGTGTATATACATCACGGTTATCTCCATCCTCCTCCGTCCAATTTATTCGGACCCAATATGTGTCATAGGTTCCATCCTGTGTTTTTACATCCCTAACTGCTCTGCAGACATAGGTCCTGTTATTGTCGTGCTCATCAATCCAGTTCCACGTTTTTCCATCTTTCAGCGGGAAATCGAAGAGGACGTATTCATTCCCTTCATCATCTAGACCATTCAGATTTTCTGTAGATAGGTACGCCGTTTGGTTACTATAGTGGCGTGTTGTTGCTCTAATTGCATCAAAAGTGTTGATGGCATAGGCTTCCTTTCCACCGTGTGATGTGATCTCTTTCACCCCAATCATGACATAATCCTTAGCAAATATCTCGGAACTCCCTGTTTCATGATCGATGATAGTCTCCTCCGATTTGAACCACCAGTCCATACCAGCCCGTAACTTCGGTGCTTTCGCCTCAGAAGGAAAATCATCATCGTCGCGCAGTATGAGAAAAGTGCCCACGCTTGCAATGATCAAAACTGCCACCAGCACGATCACCAGGATCGGCTTAGGGCTCTCGCTCGTTGTTTCTTCATCGAAATCCCAATCTTCGTCTTCAGTCATATCACCATACTTCCTTTCATCAATTATTGTACTACTGTTTTTCATGAAAGCGCCCGGTTATAATAAATTAGTGGAACACGAATGGTATGTCTCAATCACTTACATTTTCAAAATCGATCATGTCATCCACAGGATCATCGAATACAGACATAATGTAGAGAATAACCATCAGGAAGCTTGGGACCGCTGCAAAAAAGAAAAAGAGCGATGCCATTTCCTTGAAATAAAAATGAGAGTGGATCATCAATGAAAATTGTATGATAAAATAGGATATCAATAGAAGACGGATGGTTTTCTCCGATGGGAGGTCCTGCACAAAGGCTGGTGATGGTTCTTTTCCTTCGTCATGGGGTTCGGACGTTTGGTCTTGACAAGCAGCATTTCTTTTTCTGAGTTGTAAGTAGGCGATGAAAAGGAACACTGAAAAGGCCAGGAAAATCATTTCGAAGATCAGCATCAGAAAGAAGCCGCCGGATATTGCTCCATCACTCATATTATTTGATGAGTCTCATGTTATTTCTAATTTTTGGAAGGATTAATGTTGAACAACTGTAGAACCCAAAGACATGTGTCACCCCTCTGCGTTTTGGTGAATACCAAAACAT
>CAZTGJ010000179.1:0-6824 GCA_964613025.1 uncultured Thermoplasmata archaeon
TAAATTTTACGATGATTAAATATATTTTGGTGTTCTGTTATGAAACACCCTCTATAGAAAATATTATTATAATTATTATTATGTTGAGTGTTATTATTATTCTGATTATGATTTTATTATTATTATTATTTATTTGGAATTTTAAATTAATGAATTGGGTGATATTCACATTGTAACCTTGGTTAGTGTTAGTATCACATTGCCTAATATTCCCTTAATCGCTGGATTGGTCCCATCACTTAGATAAAATGCGCATGATAATTAGTGTATGATGTGAACGTGGTCGGAGTAAGAATAATATCATTCGGAAATGCGGTTTCATTATAAAACATTACCACTTTGTTTTTAAATTATAAGATACTACGGGAAAACGTTTAACTAGTAAAATCCGTGCCGAATTGTATGCTCGGGATTCCAGAAACTCCTCATGAGCAGTGAATGATTACCACGTGGCATGATCCTCAGGTGAAACGAATGTTCCTCAGAATTCTCAGTAAATCATTTATTAATCGAAAAGCCAGTATCGCTATCGCACTCGTTGCTGTTATCGTGGGAGCTGCGGTACCTGCAGCCATGCTCACCGTATCCATGGATGTCGAGGAGAATGTCAACCGGGAATTCAGGAAATTCGGTGCGAATCTCCTCATTGTCCCAAAGTCTGATACTATTGAAGTGGGAATAGGCGGTATGAATTTCGGTTCGGTGACAGAACAGAAATACATAAACGAATCGGATTTATACAAGATTAAAACCATATCATGGTCTGATAATATCCTCGGTTATGCTCCTTCCCTGTATCAGGTGGTGAACGTCCAGTCCGGGAGCGAGCAGCAATCCGTTGTTTTAGTTGGAACCTGGTTTGAAAAGGAGACCGTACTCCAGGGCGGAAAGATTTTCAAGACCGGAGTGAGAACTATTAATCCCTGGTGGAGCATAGAAGGGAACTGGGTTGAGGACGTTCAGCCTGACCTCACTAAGAGTGGCGAAGGACAGGACGAAGAGAACACTGGAACCGGTGAGAACGGGACCGGGAACGATAACGTGAAGGGAAGCATGATCGGAATAAGTGTCGCCACCAAACTGGGACTGGATGTAGGAGATAATTTCACGATAGCTTATCGGGAACGCGTGGATGACGAGGGGAATGAGAAACAAGCCAACCTCAGCGTGACCGCTATCATCAATGCCGGCGGGGACGTGGATAACAGCATCTATGTTGATATGGGTTTTGCCCAGACCCTGACGAACCGTCCCGATAAAGTTCATACTGTGCAGGTGAGCGCTTTGTGTATTGCCTGCCCTGTGGATACGTTCGCCAGCGAGATCGAGAAAGAGATGCCCTATGTGGAAGCAAAAACGGTCAAACAGCTTGCAAGCGCCGAGATGAGTGTGCTGGAGAAGATAGAGGATATGATGTTCCTGGTGACAGTGGTTGCCCTCTTTGCAACGGCAATGGGTGTCAGCACCACCATGACAACCTCGGTGATCAGCAGACAGAAAGAGATCGGCCTCATGAAGAGCATCGGAGCCGAGAACAAGAGAATTGCATCCCTATTCTTTTCCGAATCCGCGATTATCGGAATGATCGGGGGTGTTGTTG
This sequence comes from uncultured Thermoplasmata archaeon, assembly GCA_964613025.1. Classification (GTDB taxonomy): domain Archaea; phylum Thermoplasmatota; class DAOVMN01; order DAOVMN01; family DAOVMN01; genus CAZTGJ01. The sequence continues at coordinate 1,601 of CAZTGJ010000179.1, forward strand.
GTTACCTTGTGGGCATGATCCTGGCACAATTCGTCGGTCTCAGGGTATTCGACAGTTCAATATCACCTCATTATATCGTTCTCCCGATAGTACTGATAATCTCCGTTTCTGTGGTTCTTCTCGCCTCAGCCATCCCTGTAAAACGGGCAATCAGTATCGAACCCATCATCGTCCTGAGAGGTGATTGAATGGAGGATGGTATCATAGAAGAGAGTGTCATAGAAACAACTGATCTTTCAAAGATCTATTCCGGGAATTCTGTCGTGCTCTCCAAAGTGAATGTAGCAGTCCAAGAGGGAGAATGGGCTACCATCATCGGACCTTCCGGTTCGGGAAAGACTACCCTGCTCAATATGATGAGTTGTCTTGATAGGCCTTCCGAGGGGAAGATATCAGTGAACGGTGTCGATCTTGGATCGTTGAACCAGAAAAAACTTACGCAGTTCAGGCGTGACAACGTTGGTCTCATCTTCCAGCAATACCATCTTGTACCCTATCTGAGCGCACTGGAAAATGTCATGCTCGCACAGTACTTCCACAGTATTGTGGTGGAGGATGATGCACGTGAGACACTGGAAATGGTGGGTCTGGGACACCGGTTGACCCATGTTCCCACTCATCTCTCCGGGGGAGAACAGCAACGTGTCTGCATTGCCAGAGCACTGATTAATGAACCCGATATCATTCTTGCGGATGAACCCACCGGGAATCTGGACCAGGAAAACGGGAACGTCGTAATGGATCTCATTTCCCAGCTCCACGAAAAAGGTCACACCATCGTCCTTGTCACCCATAATCCCGAGATCGCGGAGATGGGGGACCGGACAATTAAGATCATCGACGGAAAGATTGTATCAAACACAACTACCTGAATTTATTGATAAGAGGGACTACTATGGGAAATAATAAAAACGACTCAATGGGAATGGTAACCTGCAGCGAATGCGGCTGTTCCCTCAAGGCCGAGAATCTTGTAAAGCATCTGAGCAAGGTCCATGGAAAGACTGCGGACGAAGCTGCTGCAATTGGCGCGGGTACTCACATTGGAGATAGCACATCCAATAAACCGATCACCAGCAAGAGCACTGGTAAGGGGTTATCCAGTGGTGGACTTTCGTCTAGCGGCAAGGTACAGAGAATGAGCAAGAAGGAACGGAGAGACCTGAGGCACAGGGTTGAAGAGAAAAAGGTTGAAGCCCGAAAGATTGAACTCCTCCGAAGAAAAAGGCGAAATGCCGTATTTGCCATTTTCTCGATGCTTGCTTTGATAAGTGTTGCTACAGCCTACAATTTCGGTATGTTCGAACTCGAAGGCGGCAGTGGCGGACCCGAAAAGGCAGATAAGATTATTGGAGACAACGATATCAGAATACTGACGTCCGAGGTGACTGATGAAGCCCAGTTCTACTCCTATGATGACGATGGTCTGGAATTGCGGTTCATCGGTGTCAGAGGTTCTGATGGTGATGAACACATTGCCTTCGATGCATGTGACTCGTGTTATCACGAAAAGAAAGGCTACCGGCAGGTAGATGATGTAATGAAGTGCAACAACTGCGGTCAGGAATTCGCAATCAACAGCCTCGGTACGGAAAATGAGGAAGGTGGATGTTGGCCAAGTTTTCTTCCCATGACCGTGGAAGGGAACGAAGTTGTGGTCAAGACCGAGGATATTAGGGAAAAGAGATATTTGTTCGAGTAATCAGACGAGAATGTTGATTCGAGCTGATAATGAGAACGTAGATTTGAATAGTATGAGGTGATATGGATGGCGACCAAGAATAGTATGGCAGGCATCATGATTGTTATGATGCTGTTTGTACTGCTGGGAATCCCCGGGGTGGCAGCCGACGCCGCCGATGGTGATGAAGACGAATGCTGGGGTGGAGGCATGGAATTCAATTCCTGGGGATTCTGGATGGGACTGATGATGCTGGGAATGTTCTGTGGCGTGATGTTCCTGATCGTATTGTTGTTCTTCCGTGATGATGCACGGGGTCTTCTGAGCGGAGGGGGAAGGCATGAGAGTGCCCTCTCGATTCTCGACGAGCGGTACGCCCGTGGTGAATTGCCCAAACAGGAGTACATGCGGATGAAGGATGATATCAAGAGATGAGCATAGTATCTGACGATGAAGGAAGATCTCAAGTGAAGAGCATAATATCCCACGATGCTGGATGATACCAACTGAAGAGCATAATATCTCTTGATGAAGGATGATACCAACTGAAGAGCATAATATCTCATGATGAAGGAAGATACCAAGAGATGACAATCATACCTCACGATGAAAGATGTTCTCAAATGCTGATTCTCCTATCCCCTCCATGAAAGATGGTTCTACATAGTTATCCTCTGAAACGTTAGGGAATCAATATTTATTAGAAAACCACTTTGGGCTCATATTAATCTGGAAATTGAGTTTTGTCTGCACAGCGGAGGCAAAAGAATTGAGCAAACAATCCGATGAATTGAAGATCAAAGGAATGACCTGTGCGGTCTGTGTGAACACCATCCAGACCGTCGTCTCGAAAATGGACGGGGTAGATGACATCACCGTTAACCTTGCCATGGGCAAAGCACAGGTGAACTATGATTCAGGAAAGATTGCCCTCACTAATGTTGTAGACATGATCGAGGAGATCGGATACGAGGTTGTTGACGAGGAAACAGGGGAGGAAGATGAAACGACCCAAGGGCTTCGCCTGAACCTCATCTATGCTGTGGTCATCGCTGTGATCACCACCGTATACATCCATGCCATCCGATTCGATGTGGAAATGCCTCTCTGGAATGATATGCGCAGACGCATCATTTTCCTTTGGATCCTGGCAACCACGGTTCTGGGGTATTCCGGTCTTTCCATCATCAAAGGAGCCGCCAACTCGCTACGTCACCGAATTCTCAATATGGATGTCATGTATATGATGGGAGTTGGTGCAGCTTACACCTCGAGTATCGCGGCACTCTTCGAGTTCATCCACATGTCGTGGGCTTCCTTCCCCACGGTGATCTATCTCATCACCTTTCTTCTTGTGGGCAGATACATGGAGTCCGTTGCCAAAGGAAAGACCTCTCATGCGATCAAGAAACTTATTGGGATGCAGGCAAAGGAGGCCACTCTCATAAGAGATGGAGAGGAGGTGAAGGTTCCCATTGAGGAACTTGTGCTCGACGACGTGGTCATGGTAAGGCCTGGAGAGAAGATACCGGTGGATGGTCAGGTCACTGAAGGTTCATCCCATGTGGACGAGGCCATGCTCACTGGTGAGCCCATCCCGAACCTCAAGAACCCGGGTGCCGAGGTCATCGGTGGCACCATCAACCAGGAGGGCTTGCTGAAGTTCCAGGTGAAAAGAACGGGAAAGGACACCATGCTCTCCCAGATCATCCGAATGGTGGAGGATGCCCAGGGGTCTGCACCACCGATCAAGCGTCTTGCTGACAAGGCAGTTACCTATTTCATTCCCACGGTTCTGCTGATTGCCATCACCTCCTTTCTCATCTGGTATATTCTCGGATACGAACATGAAGCCCTGATATCCCTCGTAGCCGTCATGGTTATCGCCTGTCCCTGCGCACTTGGGCTTGCAACTCCCACGGCTATCACCGTTGGAACCGGCCTGGGAGCAGAGCATGGAATCCTCATCCGGGATGGTGCGGCACTAGAACGAGCCCAGTCCATCACAACCGCAGTGTTTGATAAGACAGGAACCCTTACCCTGGGGAAGCCCGTTGTAACCGACATTATTGGTTCTGGAGACATTGATGATACATCTGAAGCCACCACTGTTGACACCATTGTAGATACCACTGTAGCCACCATTGTAGATACCACTGTTGACACCATTGTAGGTGCCACTGTAGGTACCAATGTAGGCACGACTGGAGACACCATGGTTGGCAGCACTGGAGAAACCCCTGGAAACACCAGTGAGAACACTCTGCGATTTGCCGCGGCCCTGGAGAAGGGATCTGAGCACCACATTGGAAGGGCAATCGTTCAGAAGGCTCTCATAGAAGGTGTGGATCTCGGAGATATTGAACCCTCGGAATTCAAGGCCATCGCTGGGAAGGGTATCCAGGGGAAAGTGGATGGTCATCTGGTCATTATTGGTAACCGGACCCTCATCCGGGAGATGAACATGGATCTCGGAGATCTCGAACCCAAGCTTGTGGGACTGGAGAAAATGGGGAAGACCGGGGTTATCGTAACCAGTGATCAGAAGGTCCTGGCGATCATCGGGATCGCTGATACCCTGAAAAAGGAGACACGATCTGTTGTCTCTGCCCTGAAGAGAAACAATATCGACGTTATCATGCTCACGGGGGATAATGAGGTAACTGCTCAGGCCATCGCCGAGGAGGCTGGAATCGACCGTGTGGTTGCAGGTGTGCTTCCCGGTGAGAAGGCCGAAGAGATCAAGCGACTTCAGGAACAGAAGGAGGTCGTGGCTTTCGTGGGGGACGGGATAAATGATGCTCCGGCCTTGGCCCAGGCGGACATAGGGATCGCGCTGGGAAGCGGAACTGACGTTGCCGTGGAGTCCGGGGAGATCGTTCTGGTGCGGGATGATCTTATGGATGTTGTCCGTGCCATCGAACTGAGTAAAGGGACCATGGGAAAGATCAGGCAGAATCTGTTCTGGGCCTTCGGATACAATACCATTCTCATTCCGGTTGCTGCCGGAATTCTCAATCCTCTTTTTGATGAAATCGTATTCAAACCTGAGTGGGCCGGACTTGCCATGGCCTTGAGTTCGGTATCCGTGCTCACCAACTCACTCTTGCTCAAGCGGAAAAAGTTATAGGAGGTGAAACCAATGGAAACTGAAATCGATCCGGTATGTGGAATGAAGGTCAGTGTGCATTCAAAATTGACGCACGAACACGAAGGGAAGACATACTATTTCTGCGCTCCAGGCTGCAGGTTCATGTTCAAGCAGGATCCCGAGAAATATCTCAAGGGCGGTCCCGTGGGAATGATGTAGGTCCGTCACCTGCCCCCCTCCCCCACCCCTTTGTCTATTGTAGGCTCTCCCTCGTCTCAGTTTCCCTCCCCTACCACCCTCACTTCAATATTTGCCCGCAATGTCACTCCTCATCGACTGCTATCATCATGAACGTTTCACGTTCATTCTGCGTTCGGCATTTCATGCCTCTCACGCACTCAGTAGAGTAGGGAACTGGTAATGAGGTATCATCCTACTGGTTCCAGGTTCTG
>CAZTGJ010000180.1:0-6814 GCA_964613025.1 uncultured Thermoplasmata archaeon
TATAGAAATAGAGGGGGGAAAGCAAGAAGGGGAAGGACAGAGTATAGAAATAGAGGGGAGAAAGTAAGAAGGGGAAAGACAGAGTATAGAAATAGAGGGGAGAAAGTAAGAAGGGGAAGGACAGAGTATAGAAATGGAGGGGAAGAAAGTAAGAAGGGGAAAGACAGAGTATAGAAGTAGAGGGGGGAAAGCAGATTGAGAAACAGGTAATTGGGGATAAAGGAAGTGGGAGTGAAGTAACACCTCCATAAATGTAGAAAATAAAGATGGTGCTGAGTCATAAAATATCAAAAATGTAGAATATGAAAATAAAAAAAAGAGAAAATAGGAGTGACCAGCGAGAGATCATGTATTCATTCACACGTTCACTGGTCACTCCATGAATGCCTGCTTCAGCTGATAGTGTTCCAGGATGGGTCCCCACCCTTTTTCCTCCGGAGGTATTCGTGGGATTCTTTGCGGTCCCTTTCAGGTCTGTCAAGGTCATATACGGAATCCCATTCTTCCTCAAGTGAAACCGAATCCGGGATTGCCGACGTAGAGGGGTTGGGGGCGTACGTACTGTCCTTGCTGTTTCTACGGACGTGAGGTTCGCTCCGGTTCCCCATAGCTTCCGATGGTCCTGTAGTCTGCGGAGCCGTTGAGCCTTGCTGGGCTTCCCGAGACCTCTGGTATCCAGGTTTCTTCTGTGGCTTCTGGTTATTCTGTTGCCTCTGGTTCTTCCGGCTCATTTGGTCCTTCTGGCTCCCTGGGCTTTCCTGCATCCCCCGGGCTTGCTTCATCCCCTGAAAGATCTCCTTGCGGATAGTATTGACCTCAGGACTCCTTTCCTGGGTATCACCAGCAAGGCTTCCCAGTCCGGCCTTTTCAGACATGAGGACGGCAATGAGAGCTTCGAAAGCGCTGTATCCCGTACCTCCTCCTCCGCCTTCACCGGCTCCACCGCCTCCGGAGGTCATGACCATTCTGGGCACCACGTCGATCCCTGACTTCTCCACCGCTTCACTGAACCGATCCATCACATGCTGAAGGACCTGATAGCTGGGACCGCCATAGGCGCGGACCTGCTCCTCGATGGCAATAGCACGGGCGATACCAAGTCGGGCATCTCGTTCCGCATCGGCACGTGCGATGGCTTTGATCTTTTCCGCTTCCTGAATTGATCTCTGGTACTCTGCCTTTCCCTGGTTCTCCTTGATGTCAATGAATATCTGCGATTCGGTCAGTCTGGTCTGCTGTTCTGCCTTTGCGGTAGCCTCCTTGAGTTCCCGCTCCTTCACTGCGGCCAGCTCCTGCTTGGAATAGGTCTCCACCTGTTCTATTGCGATCTGCCGGTCCCTGAGCTGGGCCAGGATATATTCGATGCGGTTGTCCCGTTCCGATGGGATGGGAGTTCCGATAAGCACCTCCTCCAGCTCCAGGTCGTAGTGAGCGAACCTCTCCCTCATGTTCTCGGAGGCGACATGCTGGATATCACTCCGCTCCTGAATGAGTTCGATGATGGTCCGTTGCTGCCCGATATTCTTGAAATAGGCAGAGACCATGGGATCCAGGGTCTGCTCGACCAGTTTCTTGATGTGGCCGAACCTCTGGATCACCCTTGGTGCTTTCCGGTAATCGATGTGGATCACCACGGACAGCGGAAGAGAGGGCTCGAATGCATCCTTGGTAATGAGGTCCACTGCCATGAGGTTCTCATCATACTTGTGACCCCCCACCTCGTTGTTCACCCATTTCAGAACAATGTTGGTGGTGGGAACAGGAATGACCTGACCCGCAAAGGTGTTGAAGGCATACTTCCCCGGAAGGAGCGCCTCACTCCAGACACCCTTACTGGTAACGGAAACCAATTCACCATGCTTGTAGTCGTGGCCCGAGGTATCGTCCCCCTTCATCCCGATGTAGGAGATCACCACACCGACGTATCCAACAGGAATGATGGTCTTAGGGATCAGCTCGACCGTGGCGAAGAGACGATTGATGTAGTAGGTCCCTTCCACGATCACCTGATACTGACGACCTCTCTGTCCGTTTGCCCTGAGGAACTTCTCGGGATTCTGGAAATTGTTGTGATACCTTTCCGTATCCTTGGGATCGTTCCCCACAGTGGGGGCGATGATGTCACCGGGTTCAAGAGAGGGACCGTCATGAACGGTTACGATACCGATCTCATCATCCTTTCCATGGATGACCACTGGCCTGAATCCGTCTCTCTGCTGGAGGATCTCTGACATCTGCTTGAGCTTGTTGGAATCCCACTTGCTCAGCGAATGCGCATAGATTGCATCCTCGGTTATAATGACGAACTGCGCCAGGTTGAAGGCATAGGTACCTTCCCTGATGATCTCCCTCTGGGGACCACGCTGACCTCCGTTATCGAGGAAGGCACGGACATCCTGAAACGTCTTGCCCTCCCTGACACCATTTCCCAGGGTCTGTGCCGGGGCAAGCGGTTGACCGTCCCGTGAGAATACATAGGCAATGTGTCCCTGGGGAACAGTAACCAGAGGATAGATATGGATCCGGAACTGCCAGCGAACATAGAAGTGGATGCCACCTCTCAGTACATTGGGCTGATATCCGGCCTCCCCCTTAAGGGCAATGATCTGATCCTTCAGGGATCCCTGCGCTGACCACAATTTCTCGATGATACCAATCTTGTTGTTTGGTATGAATCTCAGGCCGATGCCCCAGATGAAGAGGGCAAAGATGACGATAGCATAAGCTGTCCACTCAATGATTTCATTCATATGATCACCTCAGTGTTATGAGCATATCATAACCAAAACTTAGGATCACTAAACGCTTTGCATCTGGAAGTTATATCCTGAGAATTATTTATAGTTTGCCTGATTTTAGCTGTCTCGTAGCAAACAGAGAATTTAATGTATAATGAAAATTTATCAATGAATATATCACTGCCAGTATTTTATAAAAGTCTTTTAAGCTGAATATTCGAAGAATTTCTTGCTTGAGGAGATTGAGATGGATCATTGAGATAGAAATAGAAGATCAACAATGATGTGTAATTGAATAGTGGCGGGAAGGAAAGGGAGGAATATGGGACGAGAAAAATGGAGGGTCATGGGGAGAAGAAAAAACAGAAATAGAGATACAGACAGGGGAAAGGCGGGAGGGAGAAGAAAGGAGGAAAACATAAACGGGGATCATAGCAAAGGGAAGGGGGAGAAAGAGAAGAAGCAAAACGGAAATGGAGATATTGGCAGGGGAAAGGCGGGGGGGGAAGGAGGGAGGAGTGTAAAAAGGGAGAGTGTCATGCTGCTGGAACTGAATTTCGCAGGGATGAGGACTGATGGTTATATCTCTGAGGGTCTGATCATGATTTTCGCTTGACAAAAACCAGGATGCCAACTGCAATACCGGTACACACAAGAGCTGCAAGAAAGATATTTTCCAAACCATCGTTGCCATTATCATGTTCTTCAATTGGTTCCCAACGATCTGGATCATCAGGGTAGGCGTCCAGTCGTAATCCGGATGTCGAGTCAGCCTGGTACTTTCCCTCATTCCATTCGTCGGGATACCCGTCACCATCCAAATCCAGCGATGCAGCAGGATCGGCGGGAAAAGCATCATCCCCATCAGGGACCTGGTCGCCATCCCGGTCCTGCACGATATTCAGGGAAATATTCACATCATTACTCCATTCACCAAGATAATCCATAACCCGGAGTATTATTGTATGACTGCCCGGGGAAAGAGTGGAACTACTGATACTGTCATCAGTCCCATTGTAGAACTCTCCGTCAAGGTCTGAAACCCAGACAAAACTGACGATAAGATCGTCGTCATCGACATACGCGGCAAATGGTATCATGTCTCCGCTGAAGGCTGGATCTGGTGGGAGGGAGATGATCGTGGCCACCGGGACGTCATTCATCCTCTTTGCAAGCCAGGGATCGAAATCCACATTCCCGATTATCGTGTCACCCTCGCCCAGTGTATTGTTCTCTGAATGGTACGGGCCGGTCCCATCTCCCCACCAGTTCTGCTCAACATCAATGCGTTCTCCATTATAGAAAGAAGCATTGATCCCGGATTCTGAATTGGAATGGATATCGTTGTTGAATATCCGGGTAGTATCACTCCCATGATGTATCCAGATTCCGATCTCATTTCCTTTGATATTGTTCTCCGAGATTGTCGTATCTTTCGAGTCGCTGAGATTGATGCCGAGAGCATAGGCATTTCGAATGAGAGTATCCGTGATGCTATTGTTATCGGAGTGCTCGAAGAATAGACCAATCTCATGATTCCGGATAATGGTATTCGATAGGAAGTCGTTCATATCCGAATATTCCAGATGGACCCCATATCTCCAGTTGTTCTCGATGAGGTTTTCCCGGATCGAATTGTTCACTGATTCAATGAGATGAATACCACTATCATAGCCATCTGTGCAATTATTGTCCCTGATGATCGTTTCCTCTGTTTGATAGAGAACTATGCCAATTCCATTTCGCCATAACTCATTGGACGAGATCTCATAGTTATCGCCGGTGATCGAGATTGCATATTTGTTGTTTCGGAAATAATTTCCCTGGATCGAAATATGATGACCGCTGATTTCAAGGGATTTTTTAGGATTGTATATGATGCTGTTGTTAACAATCTCACTATGATGGCTGTCCTCAATGTTGACAGCGAACTTTTCGAAGTCCTCTACAAAATTGTTTTCTAGACGAATGTACGATGACTCAATGATATTGATCCCCCTGTTCGAATCAGTGAAGCTGCTGGAGGTAATAGTGAGGTTATCACAGGAACGGACATCCATGCATATCTCCACATCACTCATGTTCTGGCCTGTGATCAGTCCGTTCGAGCAGTTCATGAGGAATATCTGCCCAGCTGGTTCAGCAAGGGTAAAGTCATTGAGGTACGCGCGATAGAAGATCAGTTGTGAATTGACGGTATTGTTCATTGCAATGTCATGGGTATTGTACTCTTCATATGAATTGCCGATGATGTCAAGCCCACGCCCGATCAGGGTATTGGAATGAAGTGTGATGGATCGGGACCCGGATATCTTCATGTTGATCCTATCCTCATCTGAGCAGATATTGTCAACGAGTGTATTGTGACCGGTCGATTCAATGTTGATGCCAAAGTCATCATTATCGAAACAATGATTATCCTTGACAACATTGTTCTCGGTGGGGGACACCATATAGCTGGTTTCCCGTGAAAGGTGGATACCGTTGTTGTATTTGCTCAGAGAACAGTTGTTCGATTCGATGGTATTGGAGTTCCCGGTTATGTGGATCCCATCCCCATGATTCCCCCGACAATCGTTATTTACAAAAATATTGCTGTCACCCAGGATTTCGATCCCGTCCCGGTAGTTTTCCGAGCATGTGTTCAATGTTCCGTGGTTCAACTCGGATCTGTACACGGACAATCCCGAAAAACGATTTCTCATGAAAGAGTTGTCATCGAAGGAATTATGGTTTGAGTATGAGAGTTTCACTCCTTCCCTTTCATTTTCATGGAAGGAGTTGTTGATAAAGGAATTGTTATTCGAATCTTCGATCCAAATGCCTTCCTCGTTATTCCCAAGAATATGGTTCGAATCGATCGTATTTGAATGGGAGGACCAGATATGAATACCCCGTTCCCCATTGGCACTGATATTGTTTTGGAAAATGATGGTTGAATGTACTTCAGTCATCTCTATTCCATGATAGAGACTCTGGGTTATGGAATTTTTCGAAATTCTGCAGTTCATCGAATACCGGATGATGATCCCGTACGAGTTGTTCCAAAACTCCGAATGTTCGACAACGACGTCCTCGGAATATTGGATATGGATGCCGAAGGGGAGATGACTGAGATTCTGGTTCCTGATCGTGATGTTGATACTATTGGCTACACATATCTGGGGGGCGGGGGATGAAATAATCTCGTTGGATCTTCCATTGATGAAGATGAACGGCTTTCCGTTGATTGTGTTGTTTTCTGGTATATCGATCGATGAAGCGTCGGATTGGCTTGCCCAGTAGACATAGAATCCACATCCGATAAGTTCATTGCTGAAAACGGAGGTTGTATTGGTCCCCTCCAGGCTGATACCGTATTCGGTATTGTTCAGGATATTATCGGAGATCAGATTGTAGCCTGAAGCGTATGAAATAATCCCTTTTTGGTTCCCTTCGCAGATATTGTTCAGGACGGATGAATTATCCACGTGTCTGAGATAGATACCGATACCACCTTCAAATGTGAGATTATTGTTTCGAATGGTGTGCCGCCCTGAATAGCTCATGCTTATACCTGCACCCTCAATGCCAACGAAAATATTATCGTGGATCAAATTGTCATAGGAATACCAGATGGAGATTCCGGATGTAAAGCGTGACGGCAACACGAAGTAATTACCAATGATGCTGTTATTGTGGGCCTTGTTCAGATAGAATCCCCTGTTGAGGTGCTCGCGGAAGGAGACACCCGTGATGATATTCCAATCCGAATATATCTTTATCCCGAATGCTGATGAGCCTGTCTGTTTGCCCTGTATCGAAATGTTCGTGATGGTGACATGATCAGTATTGATCAGAATAATGTAGTCGCTATTGGCGTCGGTATGTGCCGTTATGATGGTGGAGTTCCTGACCGCTCCCTCCAGATGAACCCGCTTGCTCAATATGAATTTCTCATCGTAAGTTCCTACATGGACGAAGATATGATCCCCGTCCTCGGCGGCAGTAACGGCATCCTTGATCTTCGTGAAATCTGCCCCTCCGCTATCGTCCACTGATATCGTTTTCCCGAAAACCGTTCCCGAACCGATGCA
>CAZTGJ010000181.1:0-6784 GCA_964613025.1 uncultured Thermoplasmata archaeon
CATCTATGGAGTTTTAGAGTTACAAAAATAGGTCATTTTAGCTGTTACATGACAACTATTCAGTCCTCAGGATCTCATTTAGGTGGAATATCTTTAATGTTTTCAAGTTACAATGAAATTATTAACAACGTTTGTAGCACTAATACCGGATACGGAATTAGGTCTATGGAATCAGGTTCCAATCAATTTGTGAATAATATCATTACTGACAATCGCATTGGAATATCATTAGTTTCATATGCTGAAAAAGGAGGAGAAGGAGTGGAAAACAAAGGTGACCTAATCACGGGAAATATAATTTCAAATAATAGTTATGGGATCTATGCGGTAAGGGTAAAAGGATTAGAAGTTCATGGAAACGAGATCGCGGGGAATAAAGATTTTGGAATACTTTTCTATCCTTGGAATGGTGTGTCAATAAATGCAACAAACAACTGGTGGGGATCAGAATTCGGTCCGTATCACTATGAAAAAAATCCATCAGGAATGGGAGACCTGGTTACTGATAATGTGAACTTTGAACCGTGGATAGGGATGGAAGCAATACCCCCACCAAGGAATCTGACCGAAGCATATGTCCTTGAATCTGCTCCTGAATACGGGGATGGAACTAAAGAAAGACCGTATGGCTCGATTATGCGTGCACTGTACGATGTCCGTCAAGGGGGTACCGTCTACATTTGGGAGGGTATGTATTTCGAACATCTGATAATCCGGAAAAGTGTAAATCTCATTGGAAATGAAAGTAATGTTACAATTATCGAGAGTGGTGTATTTGGTGATACTATAAGCATTCAGGCGAATAATGTTACTTTAGATGGTATCAATATTAGTGCAGCCAAGGATGGCTTCTATTATCAAATTGCAAGAACACAATCCATTAGTGACAACTCATGCTTGAAAGTTGAATCCTCGAATAATACCATATCAAATTGTACTTTTTATAATGGTCAGACAGGTATTTGGCTTGAGAATGCCAATAATAATGTCATTGAAAATACTATTTGTACGAATAATAAATATGGGATTTATCTTTCTTCCTCGAAATATAATACGATTTCCGGAAATATAAATTCAAACAATAGAGATTACCATTGGGGTACGGGAATATATATCGGGAATAACAGCAACAGAAATACTATCAGTAACAATACGTGCTTTGCAAATATGGAGAATGGAATCGAGATCCGTTCCTCTGACGAATGTAATGCGGAATATAATACCTGTTCTAATAATACAATTGGTATCATGATCTTTCGTAGTAATAGTATGCGGATTGAGTATAATCAATGCATTAAGAACAAGGAATCAGGAATTGATGTTCAACGTTCAAATGATGTAATTATTTCCCGCAACATATGTTATTCAAACCAACTACACGGGATAATCGTGAGTGGAGACTCAGAGGGGAGTGGGGAGGTGTGCAGAGAAACCCTTCTCAGAAATAATGATTGCTCTGAAAATTGGATTTCAGGAATTGCACTGGTTCATACAATTCAATCGACTCTCATGAATAATACGATGGTCTTCAATGGGTTGACTATTGGACCTGATCCTATTGTTTTTCTAAATTCGCATGCGATCGACGAAACGAATACGGTGAATGGGAAACCGATTATCTACTACGTGAATAGAACAGGGGGGAGGGTGTCGGAGGATGTGGGGCAGGTGATTCTCGTGAATTGTTCTGATATGGTAATTGAAAATCAAATCTTTGAGTATTGTACTTCCGGAATAGCCTTGAATTTTTGTTACAACGTGATCATCGAAAATGTTGTTGTTGAACAATGTAATGCTGGAATCAATATAGCTTACAGCAAGAATATCACAATATCCAAAATTAATTGCAGGGCCAATGTGCTAGGTTTAGTATTCATTTATTCCAATAATAACATACTCATTAATAGTACAATATCAAGTAACGGTAGGGAACTCATCATTGAAGAACTCACCCAAGGAGGAACCATCCCAGGAGGATTCATCGCTATTTCTTCTCACAATAACACGATTAGTAACAATGAATTTTCTAATGAATTCATTGGCATGGGCTTCGTGCAATCGAGCAATAATACTATAACAAATAACACAATAACAGGCAATGAGTACGGAGCATACTTTCTTCATAATTTTTCATCTTTCATTTACAATTTCCAACAGTATCAATCGAATATGAAGGGAAATTTCAGGTATTATGGAAAGAATGTTCTCCATTACAATGAGATATTTGGAAATGAGTATGAAGGGGTAATATCAAATGAATTGAATTTTAATGAGTACGAGTACGATATCCCTGGAAATGAAAAATTCATCGTTGATGCTAGATATAATTGGTGGGGTCATAATTCAGGACCAAGTCCAAGGGGAAAAGGGGATGGGGTTACCGGCAATGTGGAATTTTCGCCATGGCTTGATAATGAAGGAAATCTACGATATCCTGAGGATAATGGAAAGTATTTTTCCGACTATCTGGATGACTTCGTTCGATGGTTCAATTTGTTCAATGTGTTATTGATCACCCTTGTGATGCTGTGTATCTTGCTAACTGGCGTGGTTATAAAAGTCGAATAAAAGTGATTTTTCGGGAATATCTCAGAGCTCGCCGGTGACCATAACATCTTCGATCCGAATAGAAGGAATGTAAAATCCAACCGGACTGAGCCCTCCCGAGAGTTTTCTGTAGTTGTTTCCCAGACCGCTAACATTCATAAGATACTCAGGCAGATTTCCACCGAGCATTGCCTGGGATACCGGTTCCGCCACCTCACCGTTGGATATCCTGAAAAGAATGGATGCCGTCACCGAGAAATCGCCGGATGCGGGATTCGATGTGTGAGCTCCCATAATGTCATGGACCAAAAGCCCATCCTTGATCTCAGAAATGAGTGTTTCCTCATTGGTGGTGTCGCCCTGGAGCATGATGTTCCTTCCCGATGTGGAGATTGGAGACATATGATCTTGACCTCCCCCTCTGAGACCGCTGGCAGTGGATGCATGATCAAACTCGGAACCCGTCGCAATAGTGTAGAGATAATCTTTGAGCATACCGTTCTTTACCAGCTCGTGACACTTGGAGGGAACTCCTTCGTCATCCATTTTCATTGAATTTTCCCCGTCAGGCATGGTTGGATCATCAACCAAAGAAAGGTTCGGACTCATGATCTGCTGATCGATCCTGTCGGAATAGACAGATTCACCCTTTTCGGCTTTGATCCCATATAATGCGGGAACAAGAATGAATTCGAGGAGACTGGAAATGGCATCAGGCTTGAAGAGGACAGGGATTTTTTTCGTTTCGATCTTGATCTTGTTCTGCCCCTTCACTGCGAGTTCGGCTGCTTTTCGTCCGATATTCCCGAAATCCTCGATATAGATATGTGATGAGTTGTATTCAAAACCCGAAGATGGGCTGTCGCTTTCATAGACAGTATGAATCGAACCACCGATCCCGGAGACATGTTCCGACACCTCCAATCCCCTGGTATTCATGATAACCACCTCACCCTCTCCAAAAGATATGCCTCCTCCTGTTGCCATGATGTTCTTATGGACGTCAGTAGCTGAATCGATCATATGCATGACCATTTCCCTTCCCTCATCAGGTGCTAGGTCCAAGACCCGCTTATCAAGGAGGTCAGGAATAGTGTAATAATGCTCCTTGGAGGGAAATTCGAATGGCTTTTCCGGTGAAATGGCAGCTCCCTGTAGTGCAAGCTTCAATGCCCCGGGAATGGAATCGATTCCCGTACCATAGGAAAATCCCATCCTTCTATTCTTCAGTATTCGTATCGCGATGCCGGTCTCTCCTCCCCCGGCAACTGATTTAATGCAATTATTCTCGATGCCAAGTCGTCGCGAGGACCCTCGGGTAACAAGTACCTCTGCGTCATCAACATCCCGGCTGATGATCCGTAATGCGGATTCGCCGAGCGCAAGAAGCTCTTCGATATCCTTCATGCCCCTCCCCCCACCACCGCATTCACAATACGTATGTGAGGTCCACCGTCCCCAACGGGTACCATTTGTCCCTTTACGCAAAATCCCGGATCCCCCAATCTGGCATCATTTCCCACTCCATTGATATTCCCCATGGTCTCAAGTGTGATTCCGGAGAGTGAAACATCACGCAATGGTATCGTTATCTCACCTTTTTCTATGAGGAAGGCCTGCTGAGCGCTGAACTGAAATGACCCCCTCACGGTATCCACCTGCCCACCACGAGTCCCCTTGGCATAGACACCATAGTCAATATCCTCGAGAAGTTCCTCGAAGCTCATATCCCCCCCATCGATCATGGTATTCGACATCCGCACAAGAGGAGTGCTGGAATAGGATTGAGCACGGGATCCTCCGTTCGGTTCAAGGCCTAGTCTGGAGGCGGTCTCCCGGTTTAGAATATATCCGGTAAGAACTCCGTTTTCAATAAGGGTTTTCCGTCTGGTGGGAAGCCCCTCGTCATCTACAGGATACGAACCAAATCCTCCTTCCATGGTGGGATCATCATAGAGTGTGATATGTTCAGATGCAACATTTTGACCGATCCGATCCCTGAGTATGGATTCTCCTGACACGATGAGGTCACCTTCAGTTGCATGACCAATGGCCTCATGAGCAAACACACCGGTCAGATCGTTATCTGCAAGAACAGTCATTCGACCCGATGGTGAGGATTTTGCTTTCAGAATAGTAAGCGCGTTCTTGGCACCATCCACTGCCTTTCCAACAGGGTCATCATCTGAGAATATCTCGAATCCCCCGGTAGCTCCAACACGAGTTCGGTATCCCAGGATCTTCCCCTGGTCCTTGGCAATGATAGAGCTTTGGATATGCCCGATGCACATACGGTAATCAATCTCCGTCCCTTGAGACGTAACGATCCTCTTTTGAATCGTGGAATCACTATAGCCGGACGTGATCCCATGAATCCCATCAATTTCCAAAACAGTATCATTCACCTCCTTCAGGAGATGAAATTTTTCATCCAACGAGATATCCATTGAATCGACCCTGGGTTTCCATATAATCGAGTCCCTGAGACAATCAGTGTCTGCAAGGGTGGTATCTCCTTCACCAGAAGTTTTCGCAAGACGGACTGCGATTTCCGGAGCATCACGGATAGTCTGTTCATCATTAAATGAGATCATTCCCCAGGAGCCATTCACCAGAGCTCTGAGGATTGCACCCGATGAGTGTCCGGGAATGACCTTACGTAATTCCCTGTCCTTCATTTCCATTCCAGTGCCAACAATGGATTCGAACCGTAGGTCGCAGTATTCTGCCCCAGCTTTCAGGGTTTTCCGGATGAGATTGTTTTCCTGTGAGAGGATTGTTTCGTACATCAAATACCTCAGGCCCGGCAAAATCAAGAGATGGTTAAATCAATTGTGGTAAAAGCCAGAAAGCTTAAAAGCAGAGGCATGATTGACCTGCCCAATTCCACAGGGGGATCGACTCATGAATTTTGCTCAACGTGTGGACAGATTGCGTGAATCAGCCACAATAGGGATGGCTAAACGTGCAACAGACCTTCGGGAACAGGGAAAGGACATCATCAGTTTTTCACTGGGAGAACCGGATTTCACAACTCCTCAGCATATCATCGATGCGGCAAAGCAAGCCCTGGACGATGGGTTTACCCATTATACACCAAGCATCGGGATCAGAGAGCTTCGTGAGGCAATCGCAGATAAATGCGTCATTGAAAATGGTATCCCGGCAACCCCGGATACCATTATGGTCACTATTGCGAAACAAGCCATCACAAGCGCAATCCTTTCCTGCGTGGATATCGGAAATGAGGTCATTATTCCGGATCCGGGGTGGGTATCCTACGGTGCAATGATAACCTTTTTCAAAGGGATACCCGTTGGTGTGAAAGCGGATATGAGTACGGATTATCGGTTGAAGCCTGAAGATGTTATGGAAAATATAACAGATAAAACACGTCTCATTATTCTGAATAGCCCATCGAATCCCACTGGTGGGGTGAGCACTATCGATGATCTTCGGGGAATTGCAGATATTGCGAAGGATCACAATCTCTTTGTTATATCCGATGAGATCTATGAGAAGGTCCTGTATGAAGGAGAGCATCACTCTATCGCTTCCCTGGATGGAATGTACGACCGAACCTATACGATAAACGGATTTTCAAAAGCCTATGCAATGACCGGATGGAGAATGGGATGGGTGACCGCATCGAAACACCTTATGTCACCGCTGAAGAAAATTCAACAGCAAACGATAACCTGTGTTACCTCCTTTTCGCAAAAGGCGGGTGTGGCTGCCTTGAAGGGGCCAAAGGAGCCGCTTACAGAGATGGTTCAAACCTTCAAGGGAAGACGGGATGTCATGGTGAATGAACTGAATACGATCGAAGGGGTTCATGTGAGATCTCCTCAAGGCGCATTCTATGCATTTCCCAGCTACACATACGATATCCCATCCATGGACCTGGCAACTAAACTTCTGGAATACGGAATAGCGGTAACCCCGGGAAGTGCCTTCGGAAAGTATGGTGAGTACCACATTAGACTCTCCTATGCAACCTCCACGGAAAACATCCTGAAAGGAGTAGACCGATTGAGGAACGCCCTTGAGGACCTCAATCTCAATGAAAGGTGAGACTGCTGCCTTTTTCGATTGCTCATACTCTGCCTGCTGACTGAATCTACTGAGAAAATACCTTTACGATGTTATAAATAATTAGAAAAAAATAACATTCCTCTATCATTTATCTGTCATGTAACAGCTAAAATGACCTATTTTTGTAACTCTAAAACTCCAT
>CAZTGJ010000182.1:0-6671 GCA_964613025.1 uncultured Thermoplasmata archaeon
CTCCTTCCCTTTCCTCTCCCTTATTTTCTCCTTCTCTTTTCTCTCCTCTGTATTCTCCTTCCCTTTTCCCTCCTCTGTATCCTCCTTCATCCCCCTCACGTTCATCCTCACTCTCTCCGGTGATTTCATTTACCTCCTCTTCTTCACTCCTGGTCTTATCATTATCCCTCTTAGGAGTTGCTCCACCAAAGCCCCCCAGGGTGAGTGTACCCCCGGACTGAAGCATGGAGATAATATCATCCGGCTTCATAGCACCACGTATGCTTCCCTTCCCCCTTCCCTTACCCTTTTCTTTCCCCCCGTCATTTGTTCCAGGGCCTCCGAAAGACGCGCTTCGGTTCAATGAGTCGAAATCGATAATAAGCATGGCATCCTCGAATCCCAGAGCCTCACACATCCCGTTCCACTTCTCCACATCAGGTCGATCCGGAAGAGGATGAATCCGATACACCGATGGTATTCCTGCCTCATGGATAGTTCGGGCCACCGCCTCGTTGGTGATTACCATGAACTGCTCGATCATCTCAGTGGCCGGGGACGGGGATTTCAGACTGACCTCAAGCTCCTCCCCAACCCGTCGCTTGCCTTTCTCCTCCTTCGAATGAATAGTATCGTCATCCATCACATCCTCCTCTTCCTTCATCTGCTCCTCTTTACCCTTTCCACCCTTTTCCCTCATTTCCTCTTCCACCATTGGGAACTTGATCTTCCGTTCTTTTGTAACAATATTGAGGCGCTCTTCACGCTCTTTAAGCTTGACGGAGAATGCTACCATAGCGGCGAAGAGGGAATCGGGGTCCTTCTCGATCTGTTCGTTCACGTGGTCATAGCTCAGGTTCTCCTTTACACGAACAACAGATTTGAAATGTTCCCACTCAAGAAGGTCCGCATTTTCGGCATCGAAGATCATACGCGTGGAAAAGGCGAGCCTGTCCACCCCACCTCGAAGTGAGCAGAGATTCTCCGAGAGCTCCCTCGGGAGCATGGGAAGCACTCCGGTTGGAAGATAGACCGAGGTGCATCTGCGTCTGGCATCATCGTCCATGGGATAGTCGGGTTTAACGTAGTGGGTGACATCGGCAATGTGTACGAACAGCTCCACCTTCCGTCTCCCATCAACCGAGTCTGTAAAGTCACGAAATCCCACTGCATCATCGAAATCCTTGGCATCCGGGGGATCAATGGTGTAGCATTCCCGATCCCGTAGGTCCATCCTACCCTGAAAATCCTCGGGGTCCGGTTCATCCGGCAGGGTGGATGCCTCGCCAAGGACGGATCTTGGAAAGTCCAGAAAGAACTGGACCTCTCCCGATGTGATCTTGAAGATAAGCATTAGTTCGGATGCTTCCCTCCAGGAAATTCTCCCGAGCCGGAGCATGAATTCAAGAAGTGCGGAAGGTGTTTCCAGTATCCGCTCTCCGGCAAGGTCCCAGCCCAGGAAATCCAGAAATCGCGGAAGTGAGAATTTGTCTATTCGGGTTATCGGGGTTCCTCCCAGTCCAAAACCATGCAGTTTGTCCCAGCCGCCTTCCTTAAAATAATCCTTACCCCAATATACCAGTTGATCGAGTGTTTCCCGTTCCTGCGGTTCGAGCTCCACCTTGGACGGATCCTCGAGGATACGTTTTGGCATACGCCGCTTCTTGTGCACGTGTCGGTCCTTTCCACGCCTGGAACCTCTTCCGCCTCTCCCCTTCCCCCCATCTTTTCCTCCATGGCCTCTCCCGCTTCCTCCACCTGATGTAGTATCGTTTTCGTGATTGTCCATTCCTTCATCTTCCTCCCCCTCCCCTTCGTGGACCCATTCCACGAATCTCCCCTTGAAATCGTTTAGCAGACGGATATGGTCTTCGGCTTTCTGAATCGCATCAGGAGAATATGTGGTGAAATTGGTACTCCTCGTCCCTTTGGAAAAATAGGGCATCCCGGGTTTTCTGCAGGGTTCCAGAATATCCCCAACAGCTTTGACCTGACCTTTGGATAGTTCCTTTGGGTAAAAATGAATGCCTGCGATTGTTTGAATGTCAACAGGATCGGAAAACAGGTAATTACTGTTTCTGGACGGTCGGGGGAGCAGGAATCCCCACTCATCTTCCGCATCATCAACATCATCATCAACAACAACATTCTCCTGCTGCTTTGACACCCAGCGAACCACCGATATCCAGAGATCCCTGATGCTCACCTGCCGCTCGATCTCCTGAGGGGTCATGAGAAGTCTTGTCGTCTCCCCTGCTCCCTTTTTCTTAAGCTTAGCGGAGATATCCCTGAGAAACGATTTCATTAGCTTCTGATCATCAAATCTTCCTTGGAAGCTCTTTATCCCTCCAACGGGCTGGACAGACTTCCTCCTGAACTTCAGGACCTTTTCACCGGTGAAGATGCTGAAAAGGTGGACCTTCTCCCCTTTCTCCCTTCCAAGATAGATACCGTATGTATCCTTCTTCTGGTCCCTTCCGGATTGCTTTACCTTCACGACGTCGCCTGGCTTCATCTGATCGCATCTCCGTGTTTCGGGTGCTATATAATTGTTCTTCTTCGCATGGTCCGTGCTCCCCTCTCCCAAGCCAGATCATTTTTCGGATACCGGTTCGGAAGGATTATATTGCTTGACACGATTTCATCGCCATGGCAGGTGAGCAGATAAAGCTCCATCTCGGGTGTGGGGTGGTGTACAGGCCCGGGTACGTGAACATCGATTCCAATGATGCATCTGTGGCGGATCTCCTGGCCGATGCAGGTTTCCTTCCTTATGACCCTGGGACCATTGCTCTTATCGAAGCAAACCATCTCATCGAACATTTCGATCATGCCCATGTCCGCTACCTTCTTGCATCCTGGTATCGACTGCTGGAACCGGGTGGCAAACTCATCATCGAAACCCCTGATCTGAATACAACGTTTTCAGAATTCCTCAAAGCAAAAGGGGACAGGAAACGAACACTACTCCAGTGGATCTATGGTGTTGAGAGCAAGGGGATGGAACACAGGACCGGATTCGATCTCGATTACCTTTCGGACATCCTTCAACAGGCGGGATTTGGCGATAAAACAACCGAGGACCAGCAAACACACCCGTATGAATCTGGGCTCCGGATCGTATGCAGGAAACCAAAGAAACGGTCTGAGAAGGATGAGTTCTTTTCAGCATTCAGAAACCAACTCTATAAAACGATGACAAAGCTGCATGATTCCATGGAATTGCTCCCGGTGGAGAGATTCTGCATCGAAAGAATGGAGGAGGAGTGGAGGGGAAATGCGGATCTCGGTCACATGCTTGCCCTAGGAGCAGTCTGCAATCCGCAGATCTCACGCATCCTTCTGGAAACAGCTTCCGCTGAGGAATTCTCCACACTCATGGAGGAAAAGGTTAGTGATTGTGCATGTGGGGAGGGAGAGGGGGTGGGGGGAAGAGAAGAGGAAAGGAAAGGGGAAAGGGGAGGGGAAAGGAAAGGGGAAAGGAAAGGGAGAGATGAGGGGAAGTGCAAAGTTGTCCAACAGATGATCGATCTCAAACTTCACCATCGACTGTTCACCCTCTGGGAGAGGGCAAGGAAGAGACCCGGAAGATCGGGAGAGGATTTTCTGAAATTCAGGGAGGAGAAGGAATCTATGGTACGTCGATTATTCGACTCCGATGATCGTGATCCCGGCAGCCTTGATAAAACACTTCACTATATCATCACGCTTCCTCCTACCCCAATTTCCTTTTTCCATCCACAATCCATTCAGCACCAGGCACGGATCTTACAGAATCAGGGGATCAAAGAGTTTTCCCGAAATGATCTTCTTCATGCAAAAAAGCTGTTCATCCGTTCCAGGAATCTTGATCCGGATAATCCTCTCGCTCATTGGAATCTGGGAAGGATCGGGGCAGTGATGAGAAGAATGAATATGAAGGAAGCCGGTTCGAACCGATCGGATTACACAACAGCTCGTGAGGTTGCAAAAGTGAGGGGAGGGAAGCGGGTACAGCGATTGATTGATCGGGAATTGAAGGCTCTCGATAAAATCGGACCAATATCGGTCCCAGGGAAACCAGTTTCGGAATTCACACGATTTGAATCGTGAAAAAGCAGCCATAGATCATTTTCCCGGCGCAGTACTAAAAAACACAATAGACCACGCTAGTCACCACTTGGATAATGGGCCGGAGTACATTGGAGAATCTCGGGCAAGGCCTTTTAGTGGGAAAAGGGGAGATCCGTCAATTGAAGCGCCAGCGGAAGCTGGAGAGTATCTTCGATGTCCTGGAAAACGAGTTCGTGAAGATTCTGGCTATTTTCTCTGCTGTCTGGGGGGCCATCATTCCAATATTTTCTGTGGGTGAATCCGCGATGGGATATCCTATGTTCCACGGCCCACCCGGAGGATACAAGGCACCTGTTCTCGTATTCGGAGCCGGAGTCGGGACCGTCGGTATTATCAAGGGTGGTCACATCATCCTGAAGAATCCTCCCGATAAGAAGCACCAGTTATTCATGGTGAGGGCCGTGGTGACCATCGTGTTCCTCGCCTTCTGCGCAGGGTATGCATTTGGATTTTTCCCAAGGGTCATAAATTCGTGGTCGCTCTACAACGTTTATTCCAGAGATGAAGACCCGATCGTCTGATGTACAGTCTATCCACGCTCCCCCACTACCCCCCTGCCTTTCCTTCCTCCCCCGCGAATCCACCCATCTCTCAATCCGATACCAAAAATTATTAATTACCAAAGGTTCGTCATATACCGATGGATTCCGAAAAACTCCAGAAGATCGGTGGGAAACTTGATGTGTCCGCCCAGGACGTCGATGCTATCAGAGGGAGGACGAGGGAAGAGAAGAAGAGGCGGTGGCTCCAGCGAAAGATACTCATAGTCTGGTCACTCATTTCTGCGTTCATTGGTCTTTCACTGGCTTATGCTTATCAGGAGGCGGAGAACAGGGCGTATCCATTCTCATACGAACGACCGGGTGGCAGAGTTATTCCCCTCTTTGCCTTCTATTCATCGGCTGCCGCGACTGGACTCTTCGCTTCGGTCCGGAACAGGAGGAGAAAGACCATTCCCCAGAAGGAGATGAATTATTCCATCATTCAGACTGTCTTCGCTTCAATCGTAGTCTTTTCGGTGACGTTCTTCTGGTCCGAGAACTCCATATTCAACGGAGGGCTTCTGTACAATGTGTTTTCAAAGGATCCCCAGGAAAGATGATTTGGGTTCAATTAGGGGACTTCCAGGGGGGGAATACCATTATTGCAAAAAGAATTGCGATAACGATAGATGAACCCACGATCATGAAGAACTTGTTATTGGCGTCCTTCTGGTGTTCATCCTGCTCCGAGAAGAGATCATGTTCGTTATCATACAATGAATTTCCTGATATCGAATTCTCACCATCGTTATCGTAAACATAGATCCCATATGTGTTCCCATAGCACGAATTCCCAGTTATGTTGCTATCTTTTGCACGTCCTAGATAGATACCAAATTTATTATCATAACATGAGTTGTTGATCAGGGAATTCCCACGTGAACTTTCGATAATGATGCCCATTTTATTATTTGATAAGAGGTTGTCATGGATCTGGCCTTTCCTTCCCCCATAACTACCATCAATGATGATGCAGGCTCGATAGTATTTCATCTCACCATCACCGATGATGTTGAATCCCGATACTTCGACGTTCTTTTCTCTGATCCAAATAATATGCCCGGTCCCAATAATGCTCGTATTCGACGAGCCGTTTCCTACCAGGGAGATCGACCTGTTTACGATCACATTCTCATAATATGCCCCCTCGAACACCCTGATTGTGTCCCCGTCTTCAGACGCATTGATAGCATCCTGAATAGAGTAGAAGTCCCCTGCTCCATTATCGTCCACGGTGAAGGTTTCCGCCCCACCCACTCCGCTCCCCGCAAAGAGGATACCAGCTCCGGCCCATGCAATGCATAACCAAATGATCCTCCACGACGGCTGTTCCATCATATTCTGTTTCTCCATCATGCATTATTTATTAATTTTGGTACAGGGCCTCTTTCTGTTTCCAGCCCCATACGATAACTGGTGAATGACCATGGACGGGTAAACCATAAAACACAAGAAACAATCCCACCTCAACAAAATCCATGGATGGGCGGAAGCTTCAGGAAATGGGGAGCACTGTCGGACTACAGACTGCCGATCTCAGTGATATGAAAAACGCAAAGAAAAAGGAGTCTGTAATCAGAAAATTCCATGAGGAGATCATATCTTTCTATCTGATCCTCTCGGGAATACTGGGCTTTTTCCCAGGAATTCTCTATGAGCTGTATAAGAGCTCGTTTGATCCGGATCCCGGATATCCCTGTTATCACTCGCTTCCGGTTTCCCAGTGGACACAAATCAAATATTTTCTTGGATTATCCCCAGCAGGAGGATTCGTGGTGTTCAGGAGTCTGAAGAATAACACATCACAGAGCGCTTCAAAGGTGTTCCTTTTGGCCATCGTGATAATGCTGATCTCAATTTCACTTTTCACCATCGGTACTGTCTTATATGCTGCGTTTGAGGATGACCTCTATCCCTCTTGCATGTATGACGTATGTTCCAAGTCAAGGAACCGACACCTCCGAATGATGCAAACCAGGGAACTGTAGAGTACAAAAATTATTTCGCATAAATTATTTTAATCATGAGATGACAAAA
>CAZTGJ010000183.1:0-6659 GCA_964613025.1 uncultured Thermoplasmata archaeon
ACTACTATAAGCGCCATATATCGATTTTCTATGTGCTCCGAGGGGTAGAGTACCCCTTGATTTTCCGGCATGTTATTTCGCGATTCTATTAGTTGAAATGGTGTCACCTCTTCTTGTTCCTTCCAGATCCTCCCAAAGACCGATGGAAGACTGATAATTTGTGGAGCTCATCATCCTTTTCATTCAGATTGGATTCTCCTGGTACAATTGAAAGGGTAAATCTCACGGAATTCCATAGAATTATTTCGGGAGCACAATATTCTCTATTCCATTCGTGCCATACCTCACTGCGAGTTGGAAATGCATGGCTCCCTAGTGTGATTATCAAATCACAAAAGAAAGAAAGAGAAATTGGACGGGCCTGTGAGACAATGAGACAAAATGTGAAACTAACCTTTCCTAGTAAAGGAAAACCTCCTGTCTCATCCTGAAATTTTGAGACAACTTTGAGACATTCACTCTTGTTGTTCAGTTTTATCTTTGAAGCGATAAAATCCAGTGCTAAAGGTACTGTATTTCTTTGGGATATTCGAAAAATATCGATCGCCTTTATGTTCTGATAACAGATGCTCATGAACATCGGACAATGTCATGTTTGATTCAAACAGATCGACCGCCTCAGCATAGATTTCTGATTTGTACTCCTTCGCTTGTTTCGATGAAAGGAGCCGTCGCTTTGCTGCAGCTTGACTTTGCTTCCACTCTTTGTTGAATTGTTTCAATGCCTCTCCTCGCTGCATCAACCATTCTATTCGCTCGTTTTCTGTCCCATGCTGCGGGAGGGGAATTTTATCAACGATATCCATTAGATTGAGGATATCTTTTGGAAGATAGTCGAACGTGAAATTCGTCATAGCATAGGTTTCAAATGAAAAGGAAACATCCGGTATGCATTGCAGATTGATGGGCATCCCTTTCCAGTAGATCGCAACAGATTTGAGGACCTCAAGATCATCAGAATATCGGACACAATCCCATTGATCCTTCTGACCATGTGGTGAATAATACTTACCTTTATTCAATACACAATGGACTCCTTGGAGCGAATCACGCCATCTATTATTCACATCCTGCGGATAATGGATTGACGGAATAAGAATGATCTCCTGTGTCTTCCGCATTTGATTGAATACTCGGAAGGCAGCTCCAGCTTCTTTTCCATGGGTTTCCCATGCATTCTGCCCCTCTGCACCATCGAACTCGTCAATGAAGCAATAGAGACTTCGACGTTCTCCCTTGAGATCTATGTCAGCAACAATGTCAAAAATGTCTGAGATGGTTCGAACCCTCCGAATATGATAGTTCTTGGCATAGTCACCATAAAACTTCACATTCGTTGCGATCACCGGTTCTAATGCATGAGAGTTCTCCAATAGTGAAAGCTGGAACATGATCCAGGCCATCATATTGGTTTTTCCCGCTCCATTTTCTCCCGTAATGATCGTCGCTAATCCTCGCTTGAACCAGTGGACCGGATTGAGGGCAATACGGAGGTCATCCTCAATGAACCATTGAGGCGGGATCCCTGTGGTATTACTCTGGTGCTCACCGCGATAGTCGCCCGCATGGGCATCGATGTTCGTTAAATAATCTTCAAGGATCCAATGCAATTTGCGGTAGGTTGCAACGGGCAACTCATCACAAAGGATGTTCAGGTCACCATCGAATAATCCCGCTTCCTTCGCTAAGGAGAGAAATTGCTCATATACTCTGCCACTTTTCTTGACGCGAAGTTGCGGAGCAAGATCCGAAAAGAAATTCACAAGACCGTACACCTCAACCTCGTCATCATCGAACATCACTGAATCATGGAGCAATCCCTGGGAGACTTTTTCCGACCGCCACCATGGAGCTGTCGCTTTTCCTTCCTTCCCGATGAATCCCACGGGTTTATCGGAAGACGAATCCGATGTCATGATCATTCCTCCCAGCCATCTCCGAGGAAAAGATCGCTTTCACTTGGCCTCTTGCCTTTCTGTTCGAATGCGAGGGATCGTTCGTATCCTTCATAGGCGGCCTCCCCAATAATTGACTTCATTTGATTCAGAAACGTCAACTTCACGTTCTTCGGATCCGGGAGTGGGTAGAGAAAACCAACTCCAGTTCTTTCTCGTTCTTCCTTAATTTCTGCCAGGATAGTGTAATCCTCCATGAACATCTCAAACAATTTGTTGTACGCACGAAGGTACAATCTTTGTTTGTAACTCAATTTGGGAGCAATGTCCGGATCAATGAGCGAATGATCTGCGAAGGATTTCCCATAGGCTTCGAGATTCTTCTTCCGCATTTTTTTCGCATTCCGCATTCTCTGCAATTCTGTCGGATTCGAGCTTTGTCCAGCCGCAAAGGGCTCATAGATAGATTTGTCTTCAGATTCGTTCATAGTATCACTTTCTCCTTCAATTCAGTATACCAATCTCATGCTCCATTACTGCTTTCAGGCCCTCCTTCGTAACCAAATACGATGGTTTAGGCTCTGATCGTGTTTTCGTGAGACGACCTGCTTTTCTGGCCGTTGTGATCATATCCTTGAGATATCGTTCATTGAGTCCGCTCAATGAGCAGATTTCTGAAAACGGAACCGGATCTCCACCTTCGGCTTGGACTTTCTTCTGAATCTGAGTCAGCAATCTTGATTCGGAGGTGGTCATTCCAAGTCGCTTCGAGTGGTAATCCTCTGGTAACTTCTGGGTTTGAGAGGTATGTCCCGGGTCCTCAGTTGGGACCGATGGGACCGATGAGACCCTTTTTCCAATACTTCTCACGCGTGCGCGTATAGGGGAAGGTATGGGAATTTGGTCCTGATCGGTCCCATCGGTCCCACCTATGTGAATTTCCTCAACTTCTCCTTCATGGTTTGTTGTTTCAAGATTCGTTGGTTCCACCTTTGTGCTGATGGTTTCCTGCTTTGGAGAACGCCTCAATCGTATCCCGCAGTAGTACTTCGTACTGCCACTTTTCCGATGTCGAAACCCACGTTCTCGCATGGCGATGCCAAAGGCTCGTTTACTGATCGTTTTCTCTTTTTCCACCAAACACCAATCCTCATAGGCACCATAGACGATTGCCATCTTTTCTGACTCCTGAGGACTTTGTTCACATAAGGCCTCCAGGAAACCCCCTAACACATCCATTTCGGTACGATATTCTCCTGTGGCATCAACTACTCCAGGAGGTGTACGAATGCCCTCAGAGTACCATAGAGCAGCCTCGGAGACAGCCTGAGCGAAGATCCCTTCCAGTTCACTCTCCAGGGTCTCTTTGAGGTTTGGTTCCAATTTCGGATCAAAGGTCTGCTCAAAGGGTACCAATCGAATTCTTCGCCAAATGGCATGATCTGTCCCTTTGACGATAGGCTTGTGGTTACATGCAAGCCACAGTTTGAATTGGGGGACGAATTCGAAGAACTCTTGGAATAGGAACCGTGCTGAGATCATATCCTGTCCTGTGAGTGCCTTGATTTTTCCCTCAGCCAGGTACTTCATGGCATCCGTCTCGATCGCTGACACCAAACGTGCTCCTCGAAGCCGAGCGATGTCGTTCGATACCCCTCCTCCATGCCTCTGTTCGATGAATGCATCCATAGATGATGTGGTGGAATATTCCCCGAAGATCATCTTCAAGATCTCGATTAGAGTTGATTTTCCGTTCCCCCCGACACCATGAAGGATCAGGAAGAATTGTTCCCGGGTGGATCCTGTGAGACTATATCCTATCATTCGCTTCAAGAATGCAACGAGGTGCTCATCATTCCCCATGATCTCAGAGAGAAACTGCTCCCAGCGATGACATAATGCCTCAGAATTAAACATTACTGGTACGAGCTTCGTGATGAGGTCCTCACGCTGGTGATCCCTCAGCTCTCCAGTTCTCAGATCGATCGTACCGTTCATGCAGTTCAATAGCCATGGATCCGCATCGAGTTGTTCCGGGAGTATTGGAATACCCTGTTCACTCCGCGCCAGCTCAAGCATCGCCGCGATTCGTTTGTTGCCTTCAGAGTTGAGGGCGTGGTTCACCAGAGATCGTCTCCGGTTGTCATCGTCCTCCCCCATGGCTTCCCCATACATGCTCAGCGCCGTTTCTTTAGCCAATCGAACGACAGCTCCAGTTTCATCCTTTACCCAGCGAATTCCATCCCACGTGAACCATTTATTCCATGCATGGCTGAATCGCACGTTTTCACCGTGCAGCTCAACAAATCGTTGTGCATTCCCAAGATCCGTCATGTGGAAGGCATCACGATTGGACTTCTGCTTTCTCCCTACCTCCATGTCAGTACTCCTCCTCCACGATCTGAAGCACTCGATTCCACCCACGAACCGTGAACATCTTACCGATCATTCCCTTGACTTCATGTTTCTCGTTGATGTATCGCATTGCACGAATTGGAATGGGATCACTCTCAGGAATGTACCCATTGAGCTTTGCGTACCTCCATGCGTGGAAGATCGCACCATCATCCCCGATAATTTGGGAAGCCCCTGCATTACTGTGCTGATGTGGGGATCCTGCCTCTCGGCATGACAAATATTCTGATAGGACCACAAGCGCCTGAAGCCCATTATGGGATACATTACACCGCCAACACTGGATAAGGCCATCCTGGGAGAGGCTGGTATTCTTACCAGTATCACTGCCGTGGAATACTGACGCCCATCGTTCAGACGGATTCGCTCTTCCTCCCTCGCGTCGAACCACATCCTCGGCGGTAATCTCGTAAAGAGCACTGGATTTCCCAGTATTGGATATCGGAATGAACGGTTCGGTCTTCTTCGGTTCTTGTTTCTTTACCTGAAGGTCGACCCTACGATACGCTTCCGGGAGCTCATTGTACGTGATACTCTCGACTGGTCGTGCCGTATGGATAGTGTAGAATCCAGCATCATTCTGCTGACCTTTTGGTACGGTCTCTGGATTGGTCTGAACATAGGATCCTGGGACAACCACGAACTGCCAATTCGTTCTGACCTCACCATGATCGGTTGGAATATTATCACTAAGGTCACCGAAGTAGTAGCAATGATACCCTGCGCGTTTTCTACTCATGATCGTCAATGTTGGCTTGACGCTGCTGAGTGGAATCTCGGTGGGATCATCAATATCAACAATCACAAGCTGATCCTTATCCGTCCCAGCGATCCCAATGTTCCAACCACACTTCATCCAGTGTACAGCTTGCGGGAATGATACCGGATGTTTTGGAGTCTTCCAAGATCCAAAGTTCCTGTCAGGATTCTTCTCTCCAGATTCGCAGATCAGGAAGAACGGATTGTATCCTGCAGGTGCGTTCTTCATCAGGAGCCTGTAGAATCGAACGAATTCCTGGACCCTCGGAGGCTTCATACAATCATTCACCCTCCCCTGTAGACACTGAATCGAGAACGCCGAGATCATCGAGGAGAATTTCTAAGCACCCTGATTGCACTAATTTGTCACTGGGAAGATGATATCCCTCACTTTGATGATACCAGGCGACATATGATGTAACAAATTGTGTAATGGTACCATGCCTCCAAATCCTGTATAAATCTAATGCCCTTTTCTATCATGATAAAATCCTCCATTGCTGGTGTTCAACGATTCCCTCCCCGCACTGGGAACCATAGATTGTAGCTCCTCAAGCGCCTTTTTCCTTACGAATGCTGGAAGTCGCTCTCCCGCATCTGCATAGCGGTTGATCTCCTCTTCATGCTCCAAATAGACACTCAACAGTTTACTCATGGAACCTCCAAAGGAAGGCGAGGGTACCTCGCCGGGATCCATCGTGCACAGGATCCCGGGTCATCGGTACATTTCACAGATGGAGGGCAGAGGTGGTATTGGGACACATGAAGGATGAACTGGAGGACCTTTGCATGGGCCATCTGGCGAATGTCGCATAGGTCATCCGTGAACATGAACGCCTAATAGTCTTTTAGACTATTATACTTTTCGACAGCAAATACACTTGGAGAACAAAAGTCTTAAATAGCTATAGTCTTTCTCATTATTATGAGTGACAACAAGACCATTTTGAGTGCTAAAATCTCCCCGGGCCGGAAGATCGTGCTCCCAAAATCCCTCATGGATGAACTGGACCTCAAAGTCGGGGATTACGTTGGATTCGACAAAGTCAAGGGGAAATATGTAATTCGTCCCGCTGAAATTCGTTTTGTCGATTAGTTAATCCCATGTGAGGATCACCGCTACATCTATGTCATTACAATGAATAGAAAAGCTACCGTCGGAGCTGCGGTGAATCCGAATAATGGATCTCTCTTCGAGGTCGTCCTCGGTGGTGTTTACGAGAATTTTTTGCATTTGAATACCTTCCCGAGCCCATTTTTCGACATTCTCGTGCTCTTGAGGTCCAGGTTTTTGGGGTGGGACCCAATGAACTGATGAGGCTCTATTGATATTGGTAATGGGGCAATGTCAATAGGGTATTTATGATTTGCCTTGAGGGAGTTAAAGGACATTTTCCAATGGTGTTTGAAGATAGTTTCCCATGGATACAGGCTATTCATTCCTACATTCGTTGATTCAGCAGAATTGAAAAAATCATCTCTCATCATTCTGCATAGAGGATATTGATAGTGTTATTCAATTTGGGAATGAAGAGTTTCCGGAAGCCCAATGCCTTCTCGCGGGAAATTATGGAATGGTGTGACAATCCA
>CAZTGJ010000184.1:0-6652 GCA_964613025.1 uncultured Thermoplasmata archaeon
GTGGCCAAGGGACCAATAAAATGCCTTATTCAAGCCTCAATGGCGGTAATACCTCGTATCCCAGAACGTAATAATACAAAACTCGTCCTTCTATTATTTGATATTCAACTCCGGATCCATGTTAGTCTTCCTTATCTCCTTCTCTTTTTTCCTCCATCCCTTACTCCCATACTTCATTCCTTCCCTTTCCCCACCTCCCCCTTCCCCCGGTTAATATCATCGGTCGTTTTATCTTCTTCCCATATTTTCTACTATCTTTTTCTAACACCTCCCCCACTCCTCCCCATCACCCTTTGCCCCTTCCTTCATTTCCATCTACTTCTCTCTACTTCTCCATCTCCCGCTAACTCGTCCCTTTCTCCAGCTCTTTCTTCATCTCCCTTTCCTCCTTCTTCCTCTTCTTCTCCATCACCTTCTTCATCTTCCTTTCTTTCTCCTTCTTCTTCCTCTCCTCCTTCTCCTTCCTCGTCTCCGGTTCTTTCTCCATAATTTTCCCCTTTTCCATCCCCATCTTTCGGTCTCCTTTCCCTTGTTTCCCTTGTTTTCCTTGTCTTCCTTGTCTTCCCTGCTTTCCTTTCGACCCCACATCAATGGATTTGGTTTCCAGCAGCACCCTGAGGTCATTGAGATCGATCTTTCCCGAGGTGTCCATTTTCTGTTTTGCGGTTTTCAACTGCTCAAGCCGCTGTTCCTCACGCCGTGTGATCCGCACCCGATCCAGATTTTTCTGCATGGGCTTGATTTCCTTGATCTGGTGATCGATATCCTTTGACAGTACATCGATCTGTCGTGATGTAGATCGAATGTCCTTCACGAGCGCCATGTAGTTCTCATGACATTCCTGTCCCTGATTGCTGAGCTCGTTCTTCTTGTCGAAGAGCTCCATTGCAAACTGGTGCTCCTCTTCCCCCTTGGATGCCAGGGTGATTATCTCGGTGGTTACCCCGGTTGCCTCCTCCTCGATCTCCTTGATACCCTTCCAGGTCTCATGAATTTCCTGACTCATGGTGTCCGCATTCTTCCTTGCCAGATATCGTTTCTGAACATCCATAACCATCTCCACCATGATAACCTCGTCCCGGAGTGAAAGGTCCATTTCGAACAGGGTCTTCAGGGATGCGTCGAAATCGGCCACTATCTCTTCTTCTGATGCGTGAGCCGCTCTATTGAGTTTGCGGCGTTCCTCTTTCTCACTACGGATCTGATCTGCTTTGGGCTTTATTCCCTTGGTGATTCCTGAACGCTTTTCCTTGAGTTCCCTTACCTTTTTCTGGAATTCATCCCGTTTCTTGAGGTGCTCCTTACCCTGGTTGACCAGATCCTTTACCTCGGTATTCAGTGAATCACGTTTATCTCTGAGGTCATCAGCATTGTTCCTCTTCTGTTTGATCTCATTGATGAGGTTCTGGCGTTTGTACCGGAGAGTATTGATCTCCTTTCGGAGGTGGGACTCCTTCTCCATGAGGTCCAAACGCTGAAGAGACGTCCTTCCACGCTGCTGATTATGCATGCTTTCCCCCTACCCAATCTTTCCAGTACTCATAACTTTCCTTGTGATTGTGGATCTTTCGTTCTATTCTTCTGAGGTGTATCCGTATCTCCGATAGTTTCCCCCTAACCTCCAAAAAAGTATCGTGGAACTCATCGGACTCATCTGCTTTCTTGAGTAGTCCTTCATGCTGGTTCTGTGCCTCAGCCAGATTCTCACCGATCCCCTTTGAAAGTGATGCCACATTCTCCTTGATACCGAGCTTTTTCTGGGCCTCCTGATTCACTTCGGTCATCTTCTGGTAGAGCTCTTTCATTCGTTTGATCATAGATTTCTCATCTGATGCTGTGATCTTCGTTGTCTGGATCTCCCACTCCATGCGGTCAAGTGATGTGCTGTAGTCGTTTATCTCTGCATCCAGCTTTTCCATGTCGTCCAGTTTTTCCATGAGGACGAAGAATTGTCTTCTTTTATCATTTGCCAGTTCGTGCTGCATCTGACGGCGTTGTTTGAGATCCATCACCTCATCATTGATCTTATCCCGGGATTCCCTGGCCTTTTCCATCTGCGCCTCGACCGTTCCCTTTTTCTTGTTCAACTCTCTGTGTTCTGCTCTCAGTGGTTTCAGCTCATCGGTGTGCCTCTTTATGAGTGCCTTGATGAGATCATTCCGAGTGAGAGTATCGATGTTCATTTTCTTACTGAAATAACTCTTGATTTGTTCGTCCATGGAACCAGCTCTGGTGATCATTTCAATGGTAGTCGTGTGTCTTTGTCATTAGGTATTTGTCATTAGGTATTTGTCATTAGGTATTTGTCATTAGGTATTTGTCATTAGGTATTTGTCATTGGGTAATTATGAGATGCGAGAATTGTTCATGCTGTTTGTATGGGTTAATTATACATATTTCCTCAGGGGAACAGCCAGTTGAATTTTCTGCTGTTTGAACAACCGTGTTACCTCTTTCAGGACTTGGGACGTGGAGGATCGGAGGTTGGCACGGGGAACCCAGAATCGTAATGTCAGATCCACGGCATAATCCTTTACATCGGTCATCACAACATCAATGTCTTCCGATTCCAGTGTGTGTTCATGATTCTCAGCAGCTTTCTGTAAGACATTTAATGCTTCCTCTACATCTGATTCATTGGCGATCCCCATCTTTATTTCAACTCTCCTCTTTTTCGTGATACTGTAGTTTATGATCGGCTTTGTGATGAAGAGGGTGTTGGGGAGGGTGAGGATCACGCCATCGCTTCTGCGGAGGGTGGTCATACGGAGTGAGATCTTTTCTACGGTCCCTGCATATTTCTCGATTTCAATATAGTCCCCGGAGATAAAGGATGGGTTGAAGAGCATCATGATGCCGGAAAAAATGTTTGATGTGAGATCCTTTATGGCCATACCGAGTATGAGTCCGATGACTCCGAATGCCGTAAGGGTCGCATACAATATACTGCTGATCCCGAGGACGCTCAGGGTCAGGGCCAGGCCCAGAAGAATGGCAATGGCATCCAGAACCCTATCAATAGTTTTGAAGGTCCGTGGATCGATATCAAATGACTCACTCCTTTTATCGGCTTCCTTCAAGCAGTTGTCGAAATATTTCACAAAGAGATAGATCGTGAGCCAAATACCTGCGAGAACGATGATCAAACTAAGGTTATCTTCAAGACCCGATAGTACATCCATGGAGGCAATAATTTTCATGTCCTATTTATTATTTAGGTCTCTCTCTTGTTCACAGGAAGCCTGATCTTAACATTAAACTTGATTTCCCTAAGACGGATCTTCATCAGGAGGATAAGGACACCGCATGAGCAGGTGAACACATTGGCCCCCATGATGATGAGATCCCCCAGATGCCATCCATAGGCAAACCAGAGAGAAGTACCCACGATCCAGATGCACAACATGGCTGTGGAGACATCGCTCAATCGTTTGGTTCTGAAACCCTTGATTATCTGGGGAATGAAGCCCGATGAGGTCAGAAGAGCCGCAGATAATCCTACCATAGACCAAAACATGGATTCCGAGCATGCTAA
Source organism: uncultured Thermoplasmata archaeon (assembly GCA_964613025.1). Lineage (GTDB taxonomy): Archaea > Thermoplasmatota > DAOVMN01 > DAOVMN01 > DAOVMN01 > CAZTGJ01. The sequence continues at coordinate 3,536 of CAZTGJ010000184.1, forward strand.
AACTATTTGAACATTTCACCCATTTTCGCCGTTGGCTTAGTGTTCCTCTGGTTTGGTTTCTTTATAATTTCTGTAGTTTTGGTATAATAGTATTGGTATCTTTAATAATACTAACAGCGGCATCCATAAAAAGATGTATGCACCCCACACCCGCCCCCCCGGATGATGATATCATGTGGTCTCCAATCTTTTCCGAACTCACACCAGGTCGATCATAAGGTCATCGGTTGCAATAATGAGGTCAGAGAAGTTGTCCCCAATAAGCTTCCGGATCTCTCGTCTCTCCTCAAGCGTTCTGTAGAGATTCGCATCGAAATGGGTGAGGGCTAATCGTTTCGCACCGGCTTCCACCGCTATCTTCACGGCATCCTCAGGATTCAGATGCGGCCACTCACTGCTCCGCTGTCCAGTCTTCCATGAGCATTCTGCAATCAGCAGATCCGCGTCTCTTGCAAGTTCCACCGCATTCCTACAGTATCCCGTATCGGGACAGTAGGTGATGATCTTTCCGTCAAGTATGAAACGATATCCCATACAGGACGAGGAGTGGTTGAGGAATCTCGATTCCACGTGAAGATGATCAACCGACTTGTTGATTGAAGATGTGCAGGGGGAAGGGGTGGTGGGGGTGGATAAGAAGAAAGAGGGGATGACGTACTCTCCTTCATCGAGATCATGAACCTCCACCGGATAGCACAGCTCTTTCAATGGGATTGTAAAAGGCCTGTCGATGATGTGCTCGATATTCTTTATGGTTCCTGGCTGACCGTAGATCGAAATTCCCTGGGGAAAGTTGAACTTATTAAGGGTATGAAAACCAGCAATATGGTCAAGATGGAAATGACTGAGGAATAGAGCGATAGGTTTGCAGATTGGTGCCGTTGTTTCTCCGCTTACGGAATCCATCACTCCGGGTGTATCATCAGCCAAGACCCCGGCGAATGACTCGATATATCGATCCAGCTTATAGATACCACTGCCCGCATCCAGCACAATATATCGATCGTCAGTTTCGATGAGAACGCAAGTGGTGTTCCCGGTATCCGTATCATACCAGCCGTTCGTTCCCAGGAAGACAACCTTGATCACGATTCGCCACCCCCCCATGACAGGCTTCTTTCCGTCATCGGAAGTCTCATTACTCCCTCATATGTTCCAGTTCCAGGCTGAGCTCATCCACCTTCTCAAGTAATTTTACTTCCTGTTCCTTGTAATCCGTGATGTCCTGAGCCGCACCGTAGATCCTGATCAATCTGCCCTGAATCTCGTTCCGAATGGTCCTCCCATAACACCTGGCCCACCGCTTCTCTCCGCTCTTTGTCAGAATCAGACATTCGAAATAAGGAGCCTGTCCCGAGAGATGGGCATCCAAGCGTCTGAGGACATCGGGCTGATCTTCCACAGGAATCATTTTGAGAAAGTCATCGGGTTTCCTCATCTCGGCAGCGGTGTACCCTGTTATCCGGGTGAAGTCATCGGTGGGCCACTCGAATGTCAGGGAATTATCGTCCTCCAGCTTCAGAGAGAAGGAGAAGTCAGTGGTGAGCTCGGTGATGATCTGATAACGGAGACCAAGGTCGAACAGCTCCCTCTCCATTCGATGTCGATAGATCGATATCTCGATGGCCGCGTTGAGTTCCCGCTCTTTGAGAGGTTTCAGTATGTAACTAAATGGTTCCGATACCTTGGCCCTCTGCAGGGTTTCCTCGTCACCGTAGGCTGTGAGGTACACGACCGGAATATCCATGCGATCCCTGATCTGATGTGCCGCCCCCACTCCATCCATATCACCTTTCAGCATGATGTCCATGAGAATGAGATCCGGAAACGTCTCGAATGCCTGGGAGATGGCCTCCTGGCCGGTCATTGCGATCCCCACCACGTGATATCCAAGATTCAGAAGTCTGCTCTTGATCTCGTCCGCTACAATACCCTCGTCCTCGACAATGAGAATCCGTTCACCTGTCATGAGAATCGCTCCGATGGCCTGCCCATTTGCCCGCTTGCAGGGAGACCGCCGATTGGAATGGGAAGTGAGTTTATATGTATTTCCCCGGAGCTTTTCTCTGCTTTTCACTTCACTTCGTTCAGTTCAATCAACAAAACCTCCACCAAAAACGGGACGAACGGAATTTCCTTGGATCAATCAAGAAAATGGGACATTACCGGGAAATCCCACTCGGTCATTTATCAATGCCCCGGGAAATCGAACTGTGAGGTCAAACTCATGACACAAACGAGATTTACCAAAAATGAAAACGCACTATCGCCAGTCGTCGCCGTTATTATCATGGTGGCTGTCACTATAGTTCTGGCAGCAGTCCTGTATACTTGGGGTCTGCATTTTTGTCGAAATGACAAGCAAACCCCAACGGTTGGAGCCGTGTATCATCATTTTGAGGGTAACAATTCGGCAGTATATATTGAAAAAGTGGATCCGGATGCAGTATCTGTCATTTCGGTGAACTACATTCTTCTGGATTCGCACGGAACCGCTGTGCCGGGTGTCCAGGGTAGCGTGAAGGATATCTACTGGAGGAATGAAGATTTCGAACAAACAAACGTGTCATTCAAGGATAACGATCTGGATGGAAAGGTCAGTGCAGGGGATGTATTCATCATCTTGAGCAAAGAAAACGGAGGTCAGGCCGAATCAGGTTATTCGCTCTTACTGAAATTCGACCCAACAGGGGACAAGATGAATGGAGGAGGAACGATGCTTGGCTGAAAAGGTGGATCTGTCGGATAAAATTACCCTAAGAAACGAGAAGATAGAGATGATCTTTATGATATATATTCGAGTTGTAGTTCGGATCATTCTCATAATTGGGCTGGCAACAATCATCTCCACATGGAGTTGATTATTTAGTTGTCACTCGTCCAGAAACAGTTAGAGCTACTATGATCGCGGCAGCAATAATTTCTCGACCCAAAGTGGACAAGATGAATGGGGAGGCACTTTTGGGGCAGGGCAGCAGTTCCGGAGGCGGAGTGAAGGAATCTGAGGGGAAGGGACGTGGGGAGAGGGGGGGCTTATTATAACGGCATAGGTGGAAGCAAAAGCCTGAACCCCATCATCCAAGAAACTTTTTCAAATGAGCATATTTACTTCCTGTG